>PMLV01000337.1 GCA_003160635.1 Acidimicrobiaceae bacterium
GGAGGATCTACGGCCTTAACTTCGGGTTAGGGAGTTAGGACCCGCACGGAAGCTTGGGGTACCACACCGGCATGGGTTGGGGTGGCAGGGCCGGTCGGGCCTCGCTGGCGCCGGTGGAGGCGTGCGCCTGCCCCAACGAGACGACCTGGGGAAGGATGTGTGAGCCCACCCACTCGCCGCCGGGCACGGTGAGGTGGACCCCATCCACGCAGCGCACCGGGACGCCGTCCACCGCGCGGGCGAAATTCCCGCCGGGAGAGAGCATCTGACCCAGGTCGATCACCGAGGCCGTGCCGGGAAAGCGGTCGGCCGCTTGCCTGAGGAGGCGGTTGTCGGCGGCCACCCGGCTGGGATCGTTCTCCGGCCACGGCGTGCCGTCGGTTTGCTCCCCGCTGTCGTAGAGGGGTGATGTCAAGAAGACGACACGGGCCCCGCGGGAGGAGAGCACGGGGATCGCCTGCTCGAAGCGGGATACCGCCCAGTGGTCGAAGCCCGGCAGGCCGAGGTGCTGCCATGTCCCGTCGAGGTACGTCGTGAGCGTGTCGCTCCTCGCCACATAGAGGACCACGTCGGGGTCGTACCGTTCGACCAGGGACCGGTAGACGTCGAGGAGATGGCCCGGGTCTCCGGGCTGGCACGGCGATCCGGGCGGATCGGTGTAGATCAGCACCTTGACCTGGTTGGCAGAGGCCAGGGAGCATCCGGGCGTGCCGTGATTGACGACCTGCGCCCCGTAGTGCGGCGCCATGTCGGAGAGGCCGACGCCCAGGGAGCCGGCGACCGAATCGCCCACCAGGAGGATACGGACCGGGTGGGACGTGGCCGGGATGGCCGGGATGGCCGGGATGGCCGGGATGGACGGGTTGGCCAGGGGGCTGCTGGCACTCTGCAAGGTGGCGCCGGACGCCAGGGAGGGCACGACGGCGGCATCGAGCGGCGTCAGCAGCGGCAGGAGGAGGACCGCGGCGGCGACGGCGGCGGCGGCGGGCATGACGACCTGGGCCCTCCAGCGGGCGAGGGCACCCCGCTGAATCGGGGCCTCGACCAGGTGATAGGAGATGCTGGCGGCGGCCACGATCACGATCAATCGACTGGCCAGCAGGGCGACCCCGTGCAGATGCGTGCGACCGGACGTCATGACCAGGAGCACCGGCCAGTACCAGAGGTACATGCCGTAGGAGATGCGCCCCAGGTAGGGGAGGGGGCGGGTCGACAGGAGGGTCGCCACCGGGTGGTCGGCCATGAGGCGGACGCTGGCGATCACGGCTGCCCCGCAGAGGGCGATGACCAGGAACCCGCCATGGAACGCGAAGGCCGACGTCTCTGCGACGGTACGGCACATCACCAGGACGCCTGCGGCCCCGGCCCAGCCGATCACCCAGAGTGCCTTCCTGCCGGCGGCACTGCGGACGGGGCCCCACCACAGGGATGCGGCGGCCAGGCAGCACCCCACCAGGAGACCCTGGGCCCGGGTGTCGCTCCCGTAGTACGCCCGGCTGACGGACGCGGCGCCGACCGGGGTCAGGGCCGCCATCAAGATGGCCGAGCCGACGGCGCCGGCGGCGGCGACCACGGCGACGACGGCGACGGCGAGGTCGGGCCGGGTCTGTGCGGGTCGTCCGCCCCGTCGGGCATGGCGCCGGCGCACCATCCAGAAGACGGCGAGGACGACGAGCGGCCACACCACGTAGAACTGCTCCTCTATGGCGAGCGTCCAGGTGTGTTGGAGGGGCGAGGGATTGGAGACCGAGGCGAAGTAGTCCGTGTGGGCGACGATGAAGTGCCAGTTGGCCACGTAGCCGAGCGTCGCCGCGGTGTCGCCGAACAGGTCGGGCGATCCGAGAACCTGCGGAAAGAGGATCGCTCCGGCGGCGACCACCGCCAGCATGAGGAACAGGGCAGGGAGGAGTCGCCGGGCCCGGCGACCCCAGAAGGCCCTGAGGTTGATGCCTCCGGTCCGCTGCCATTCCCCCAACAGGAGCGAGGTGATCAGGTACCCGGAGAGGATGAAGAAGAGGTCGACTCCGAAGTATCCGCCGGTGGCCCACGAGGGCGAGGCGTGGAAGAGGATCACCGCGGTGACGGCGAGCGCCCGGATCCCGTCGAGGGGGGCGAAACGGGTCGGGTTGGCGGTCACCGTGGGCGCGACGGGATCAGACGGGGCACTTTTCAGCACCATCCCTCACCCCCTTCCCCGGTTCGACCCGGTCGTTCTCCGCCCCGGTGCCGCCGCACCGAACGTCGCCATGATCCCATAGGCGCGACCCGGGATCATCGCGTCCGGGCGGTCACCGCGTAGTCTGAGCAACCATGATCGGGGGGGAAAGGGGCACCGATCGTCGTTCGTGGTGGCGCTGGATCGGCCTGTGGACCGCCGTCGGCCTGGGGATACGCCTGGCCTCCCTCTTCGGCCCGGGGCGTTCGCGCCGCTCCGCCGGCGGCGACGCCTATTACTTCCACAACGCAGCGAACCTCCTGGCCGAAGGCAAGGGATTCATCAATCCCTTCACGTACCTGTCGACCCACCCCCACCAGGTCGTGCAGACCGCGCTGTGGCCGCCACTCTTCGTCATCGTGCTGGCCGTCCCCTCGCTGATCGGGCTGAAGACCTTCTTTGCCCATCGGATCTGGTGCTGCATCATCGGGGCGGGCGGGGTCGTCGTCTGCGGCTACGCCGGGCGTGAGATCGGCGGACGTCGGGTAGGCCTCATCGCCGCCTTCGTGGTGGCCGTCTATCCGAACATCTGGATGAGCGACGAGCTGGCCCTGTCCGAGGCGCTCTCGCCGGTGCTGGCGGCCATGGTGCTCTTGCTGGCGTACCGGTTCTGGAAGGCTCCCGGTGTCGCGCGCGGGCTGTGGCTCGGCGCGTCGGTCGGCCTGGCCATGCTCGGACGTGACGAGCTGGCCCTTCTCGCTGTCTTCCTGGTGATCCCGCTAGTCTTGTTGGCCCCATCTTTGGGCTGGAAGCGGCGGTTCGCCGTCCTGGCGGTGGCACTCCTCGCTGCCGCCGCGGTCGTGGCGCCCTGGGTCGGGTACAACATGAGCCGGTTCCAAAAGCCGGTCTTCATCAGCAACGGGCTCGGGGTCACCCTCGACTCGGCCAACTGCGCCGCCGTCTACAGCGGTGCGTACGAGGGGTACTGGAACCTGCTCTGCGCGCTCACGGCGGGTCATGCGGCCATCAACCCGCGGGTCGACGAGTCGGTCCAGGCCTCGGAGGCCCAGGCCTATGCCGTTCGCTACATCGAGCACCACAAGAACCGGATCGTCCCCGTGGAGGCGGCGCGGCTCGGACGGGCGTTCGCCTTCTTCCATCCCCTGGAGCAGATAAAGCTGGACTCCACCGTGGAGACGCGCCCGTATCATTGGGCGCTCGTCGGGCTGGGGATGTACTACGCCCTGCTGGCGCTCTCCATCGGGGGGGCCGTGATCCTGCGCCGTCGGCGCATACCGGTCTTCCCGCTGGTCGCACTGGGGCTCGACGTCGTTGTCTCCGTCTTGCTCACCTTCGGGCAGACGCGCTACCGCAGCACCTTCGAGGTGGCTCTGGTGCTGTTGGGTGCGGTCAGCATCGAGGCGATCTGGCACCGCCTCGGGCGCCACGATGCGGGCGAGACCGCTCCTCCTCTTGCGTCGCCGGGGGTCTTGTCGCCGGGGGTGTCGCCGCCGGCGACCTCGTCGGTCCCGTCGGGGGCCGCGCGTACCTGAGCGCGGCCGGGTCGCGGTCGGTCAGGTCCGCTCCAGGGTGCGATCGTCGAGATCCTTGCGCAGGATGGCCACTTCCTCGGCCAGAATCCGCGTGTGGTCCTCCAGGCGACCGATCTCCCAGCTGAGCCGCACGCACACCGTGAGGAGGAACAGCACCGCAATCACGGCGAGCAGGTCCGGGGGGCTCTTGACACCGACGTGATGGGCGATGGAGTTGAACAGGCCGGGAAAGACGGCGAAGACGGCGATCGCCACGGCGACCGCCAGCCAGGTCACGGCGTACTTCTCGGAGAGATGCCGTCGTCGTGAGAGCTCGATGATGATGCTGAGCGTCACGAGGGCGCTCGCGAGGGCGATGATATGGACTCCAGTCATAGTGCCTCCGTCGTGAGTCGTCTGGTGGGGTGGGAGTGTCGGCGGAAGACGGAGAGCGCCAGGAAGAGCACGACCCGCAAGAGGTAGAGCGCGGCCCGTGACGGGGATTGGCTGGGCGACCCGGCGAGCCGGGGGCGCATGGTGACCGGGACCTGCCGGATGCGCCCGCCCGCACCAGCCACGATGATCAGGGACTCGATGGTGTCGGAGAGGTAGTCCGCCGGATAGCTCCGGGCGAACAGCTCGATGGCGGCGCGGTTGTGGGCGCGGAAGCCCGACGTCACGTCGGTCAGACGGGTCCTCGTCACGCGCGAGAGATGACGGGCCAGGATGTGCATCGCCGCACGACGGGCCCGCGGGACCGCGATGTCCTCGGTGCCGGCGAAGCGTGCCCCTATGACGACCTGGGGTCCCGGCTCGTCGTCGAGCTCGGCCAGGAGCAGCTTGATGTCACGCGCATCGTGCTGACCATCCGCGTCAACCTGGAGCACGACGTCATACCCGTGCGACTCGGCCACCCGGAAGCCCACGCGCATGGCGCCCCCGACGCCGAGGGTGAAGGGGTTGGTGACCACCTGCGCCCCCGCCGCCCGCGCCTGCTCACCGGTGCGATCAGCCGAGCCGTCGTCGACCACCAGGATGGTGGCGTCCGGTACTGCCTCCTGCACCTCCTTCACGACGAGGGCGACGGTGCCCTCCTCGTTGAGGGCTGGCAGCACCGCCAGAATGCGCGCGTTGTTCGGCATCGGCTTCGCCCCCTACCCGGTCCCGGACCCGGTCCCCGCGGCCGCGCCGGCCGGCTCGCCCACCAACTCGCCTCGGGGGAGGTCCGGGTCGCTCGTCACCACCGGAGTCGCCTGCTCGGGATCGCGTCCCGGTCGTAGCTTGGACCAGATCCACTCGAGTTGCACGGCTGCCATGAGTGCCAGGCACACTTCGAACGTGGTCCGGTACCTCGTCTGGCCGAAGGTCAGGGCGGATGAGCACACCACGTCGAACCCGATGGCCCACAGGGGGAACGACGGGATGCGGCGGCGCCGGAGGACGATGGCCCCCCCGATCGAGAGTGCGAGAAGGGCGTAGTACATCCCCAGACCGACGGCTGCCCACGCATAGGGACGAGTCTCCACTTCGGAGTCGAACTGGATCTGCTGGAGGGGGTGGAAGAAACCGAAGGTGCGGCCTATCTTGGCCAGCGTCACCGGGACGAGTCGGTTCTCGTGGCTGCGCACGTAGTCGAGGGCGAGATGCTCGAACTCGTCACCTTGGGCGGAGTCGTCCGCCTTCGGGTGCTCTTTGAACCACGGGTTGTACGAGTAGGTCAGCGCGCAGGGCATCGACCAGTAACCCTCGTTCGGTCCGAAGTAGGTGGTGGGACAGTCGGCCGAGGCCATCGTCACACCGAGACCGGCCGATATGAAGACCGGCTTCTGGAACCGGCTCAGGTTGTACCCGACCCAGGGTGCGACGACGAGCGCCGTGGCCAGTAGGGCGATCCCGAGGACGGTGAAGCGGCGCCTCCAGCTGAGCGCCCTGGCCAACAGGACGATCGGGATGACGAGGAAGATGACGAGAAGGATGAGCTCATCGCGCCCGAGCATGGTGACGCCCATGGCGACGCCGAGCCAGATTGCCCGTTTGACGCTCGGTTCCTTCCAGAACCGGTAGGCGCAGAGCAACAGCGTGGCAACCAGCAAAGGGGCGATGGCCTCCGACAGCGCAAGCTCGTTGCTCATCCAGATGTTGGGGTACACGGCGATCAGGAAGGCGGTGATGAGGCCCACCCGCCGCCCCGCGATCTCCCGCCCGGTGTAGGCGCAGACGGCGATGGCGGCGGTGCCGAGAATGCAGCACCACACCCGCGCCGCCAGAAAGCTCTTCAGGCCGATGATCTGGGGGATGGCCTGCGCGAGGATGAACAGCGGGGGGAAATCGGCGGACTGCACCACCTGGTGGTGCATTTTGGGAGGGATGTAGTAGTACGGGTTGATGAAGCCGTGCCCCTGCAGGAGGAGCTTGGCGCCGTTGAAGTAGAAGTAGGCGTCCCCTCCGGCGACCTTCCCCGGTTGGACATAGACGCTGGCCAGCCGGATGGCGAGGCCCGCCACCATCCACAGCCCCAACCACAGCCACCACCGCGGCAACGGCCTTCTCTTGTGGCGCATGGCCGGTCAGCCTACGTCTCCAGACTGGAGGGGGCGTGGTTTCATCGAATCGGCGAAGACCCTGGTCAGACCCGCCCATGCCCGTGCGCTCTCCCCACTCGTCGGTCGGGAGCGGTACGACGTGCAACGATCATTGTTCGTGACGACTACGGATCTCGTACCAGAGGAGAGCCACGTCACACCACCTCCGACGGGCGACTTCGAGGTTCGCCCCGAGGTCCTCGATGCCGGCCGTCCGTCGCGGGAGCACATCGCGGGGCTCGACGGAATACGCGCCATCGCGGTGATCGGCGTGCTCGGATTCCACGCCGGGGTGGCGGGGTTCGGTGGCGGTCTGCTCGGCGTGGACATCTTCTTCGTGCTGTCGGGCTACCTCATCACCTCGCTGCTGGTGGGCGAGTGGACACTGACGGGCACGCTGGGGTTTCTCCGCTTCTACGAGCGGCGGGCCCGCCGCTTGCTGCCGGGCCTGTTCCTACTCCTGCTCCTCGTGGCGGCGTACGCCCACTGGTTCGCCGAAACCGACACGCTGAGCACGCTGAGGGGTGACGCCCTCTCGACCTTGGCCTACGTCGCGAACTGGCGGTTCATCTTCTCCGGACAGAGCTATTTCGTGCATTTCGGGCCGCCGTCGCCCCTCCTGCACACGTGGTCGCTGGCCGTCGAGGAGCAGTTCTATCTGGTGTGGCCGGGCGTGGCGCTCCTCGTCATGCGCTGGAGAGGACGGCGGGCGCTCTCCGTGGTGGCCGCCGTCGCCGTCGTGCTTTCCGCCATCCTCACCGTGGTGCTGTTCCGCAACGGCGTCAGCGTGTCCCGCCTCTATTACGGAACCGACGTTCGCACGCAGGAGGTGATGGTCGGTGCGTTGCTGGCCCTGGCCGGGCCGGCACTCGGCCGCCGGCTCGCCGAGGCGGGTGCACGCAGCCTGCGCATGGCGCAGTGGGTTGCCGCAGTCGTGGGCGGAGTCGCCGCCCTGACCCTGTTGTGGGCGCTCCACGCCGTCAGCGGCCAGGGCGCGTTCCTCTACGAGGGTGGATTCCTCTTGGTGGCCACGGCGACGGCGGGCGTCATCCTCCTCATCATCGTCCGTCCGAGGGCGTTGGTCTCCCGGTTCCTCGCCTGGAGGGTGCTCGGCTATGTGGGCCGGACCTCCTACGGCCTCTACCTGTACCACTGGCCGCTCTTCTTGATGATCGACAACCATCACACCGGCCTGAGCGGATCGCCGTTGTTGGCGGGCCGCCTCGGCGCGACAACCGTGGCCGCCGTGGTGTCGTACCACTTCATCGAGATGCCGATCCGGCAGCGGCGCGTCCTGCGCGGTTGGCATCTGCTGGGCGCGCTGCCGATCGGCGTGGCGGTGGTCGTCGTCGCTCTCGTGCTCTCCACCACCCCTCCGCCGCCAGTGCCCGTACCGCCGATACGGGCCAACCTGTTCGCCGTGCCGAGCACACCCCCGGCCTCGCTGCCGCCCGGCGATCAGGTCCGGGCCCTTCTGCTGGGCGATTCGATGGCGCTGACCCTGGGCGAGGGACTCAAGGTGCAGGCGGCGCGCTGGGGCGTCACGGTCGACAATCAGGGCGTGGTCGGGTGCGACTTGGATCCCGACAGCACGGTGAACATCGAAGGGTCGATCACGAAGTCGGCCCAAGGTTGCGCCGACTGGCCGACGAAGTGGCGGCAAATGATCGATCGTCTCGATCCCGACGTCGTGGCGTTGGAGCTGGGTCGATGGGAGGTCTCCGACCGCATCATCGACGGCCGGTGGACACAGATCGGGCAACCGGCGTGGGATCACGTGTACGCGGCGGAGCTGGCCCAGGCGATTCGGATCCTCTCGTCGAAGGGAGCGCACGTGGTGATCTTCACGCTGCCCTATATCGTGCAGACGACCGAAGCTCCCAATGGAGGGCCCTGGGACATCAACCAGCCCGTTCGCACCAACGAGTACAACGCCCTGGTACGCCAGGTCGTCGCCCGCTCAGCGGGGCACGCCTCGATCATCGACCTCAACCACCTCGTCGATCCTCATGGTGTGTACACGTCCTATCTCGACGGCGTGCGGGTGCGAAACGCCGATGACGAGCACTTGTCCCTCCTCGCCGGCAAGCTCTTGCGTCCACAGATCCTGCCGACCTTGGTGCGGCTCGGGTTGACCCACGCGTTGGCACGACCGCATCCTCCGTCTGCGGGGCCTACTGCATCCAGCTCCACGTCGGTTTCTTCGTGAACACCGGCCACCACCCGTTCCCGGCGGGCCTCGGTAGTATGCGCTGCAACGAATCGGGGGGCGGCTTGAGAGACGGTATGAAACGCGGGACTGTCGGCCCCGAGGCGGCAGCCCGGGAGGGACGTGCCGACCGCGAGCTCGTCGATGAGGACCCGGACCTCCACCTGGCGGAGCAGCGCCGCACCGAGAGCCGGGACAGGATTCGCCGGACGGCGTTGGAGGCCGGCATCCGGAGGGTCGACATCGTGGCCTGGCGGGACCTTGACGACGCCGAGGCGGGCGGGTCCGAGCTTCACGCGCACGAGATCATCTCGCGATGGGCGGACGGCGGCATCGATGTCCGGCTCTGGACGTCGAGGGTCGACGGGGCGGCGCGCCTGATCAGCCGCAGCGGCTACACGGTCAACCGTCGAGCGGGCCGTTATGCCGTGTTCCCCCGGACCGCGGTGGCCGGCCTGCGCCGGAAGATCGGGACCGGCGACGCGCTGGTGGAGATCTGGAACGGCATGCCTTTCTTCTCCCCGGTGTGGAGCCGGACGCCCCGGATCGTGTTCCTGCATCACGTCCACGGAGAAATGTGGGACATGGTGCTGTCGCCCAAGCTGGCCCGTATCGGTCGCACGATCGAGTCGCAGATCGCCCCGCCCTTCTACCGGCGCAGTGAGATCGTCACCTTGTCCGACTCGGCCAAGAAGGATCTCGTCACGAGGCTCCACCATCCCGCCGATCGGGTCACGGTCGTCCCCCCTGGGGTCGATGCGCGGTTCACCCCGGGGGGGTCTCGCAACCCGACCCCTCTGGTGATCGGCGTGGGACGGCTCGTGCCCGTCAAGCGGTTCGACCTCTTCATTGAGGCGATGATCGCCATCAAGGCCATCCATCCCGATCTCGAGGCGATGATCGCCGGGGAGGGATACGAGCGGCCGGCACTCGAAGCCCAGATCGCCGCGGCCGGCGCCGGCGGATGGTTCTCCCTGCCGGGCCGGCTCCCCGACGCCGACCTGATCGCCGCCTACCGGCGGGCCTGGGTGGTGGGCTCCACATCGTCGCACGAAGGGTGGGGCATGACCCTCACCGAGGCCGCCGCGTGCGGCNNGAAGCGACCAGCTCGATCTTGAGCGACCCGATGCTGCGCCGCAGGTTGAGCCAGGGTGCGCTGCGGCGTGTCGAGGGCATGACGTGGGAACGGACGGCCTCCTTGGCCCTCGACGCCTTGGCCGCCCAGGTCGCTCGGAGAAGATGACGCAGGCGTCGGGCGAGGCGCCTACCAGCGTCTGGTTCTGGATGCTGGCCGAGGCCGGCGGCGCTGTCTGCTGGTGGTCGAGGGCACTCGGGTGGACGCGAGCGACCTGCGGTCGTCCCCAGCGGCGAAGCCGGGCCTCCTGGGTGGGTTACCGGCAGCCGGTAACCTGTGTGCTCGTAGAACCGGTGTGCTCGCAGCCGGACGCGCCGAGGGTCCTTCGGCCGGTGGCCCACGGTCGGCCGATGAGGGGCGAGGTGATCGGACGGGTGCCGGAGACGAAGTCGGTGCGGCGATGATCCACGATGTGCCCACGACCCAGGCTCTCGACATCGCGCCCGAGGCGATCGATGCGATCGACGTCGCCTCTCCGACGCCAGACGACCTCGGGGCACCCGGGGGCACTGAGAAGCGAGGCGTCCTCCGCCGCCGGCGACGGGACGAGCCGGTCAAGCCCCGCCACTTCCCCTGCTTCGACGGTCTCCGCGCCATCGCCGCGGTCACCGTCGTGATGGTCCACACGGCGTTCGTCTCGGGGTTCACCACCTCCTCGCCCGAGGGCATCTACACGGCACGGCTCGAGATCGGCGTCACCGTTTTCTTCCTGATCTCGGGCTTCCTGCTGTACCGCCCATTCGCGGCGTCGCACATAGCCGGACGGGCCGCTCCCGCCACGGGACGGTTCTGGGTCCGCCGGTTCCTGCGGATCGTGCCCGCCTACTGGCTTGCGTTCACCATGGTCAGCTACGTCTTGAAGGGCGACGTCCACCTTCTCCATGGCTGGAGAAACGACCTCATCTACTACGGGTTCGCCCAGACCTACTTCCCCAAGGTGGTGCTCACCGGGGTGTCCCAGGCCTGGTCCCTCAACACCGAGATCAGCTTCTACCTTTTCCTCCCGCTGTACGCAGCGGCGGTGGCCCTGCGTCGCAGCCGGCGTTCCGACCGGCGTCAGCTCCTGTACGAGCTGCTCGGGGTGGCGATCCTCATCGGTATCAGCCTGGGATTTCGCACGTTCGCCTTCCACCAGCACACACTCGAGGCGCATGTGATGCCCATCTGGTTGCCCGCCTGGCTCGACATGTTCGGACTGGGCATGTTCCTCGCCGTGATGAGCAGCTGGCTCGCCCACCGCGACCGCCAGCCACGCTGGCTGTGGTCCCCGTTCATGCCCTGGCTGAGCTGGGCCTGTGCCGGCGTCGCCTTCTGGGCCGTGTCCAACCGCCACATCCCGATCGTCCCGATCTACACCGACCACCTGACGTCCAATCTGGCCCGCCAGAGCTTGTACGGGGCCTTCGCCTTCTTTCTCCTGCTGCCGGCGGTCTTCGGACCCCAGCCACGCGGGCTGATCCGCCGGTTCCTGGCGTGCAAGCCCATGTTGGGCCTGGGCCTGATCTCGTACGGCATCTACCTCTGGCACCAGGGATGGCTCCTCGTCTATCTCCGGTGGACCCATCGCAATTTGAACTTCCCCTTCGGTCTGCCCTGGTGGCAGTTGTTCCTCGCGGTCCTTGGGTTGTCAGTTGCGAGCGCCACCGCGAGTTATGTTCTCCTCGAGCGCCCGATCCTCAAGCTGAAGGACCGAATCGGGTGGTGGACGCGGCAGAGCCGTCCGGCCCACGCTGCACCGCCGGTCGGGTGAGAGGCCCGGATCCTGGGGCTCGCCTTGACCCGCCGCCCGCTCCCCGCCCAGCCAGGAAGGTTCGCTCAGGCGGGTGGAGCTGACCCGCCGGGACCGTCGTCCGGAGGGTCGTTCGGCGTCCCCAGCCCGGCGCCGGCGCCGATCGGGTCGTCGGCAACTTCGGGTCCGCGCGCGGCGCGCTCGGCGCGCGCGGTGCGCGCGGTGCGCGCGGCGCGCTGGTGAAGGACCTCCACGGTCGCGTCGGCGACCAGGCAGGCCACGGCGCCCCAGGCCAGAAGCACGGCGGTCGAGAAGGTGGGTGGCCATGTCCCTCCCGCCTGTACGGGATGGGTGACCTGGTCCACCACCACCACCGTGCCGGCAGCGACCATCAGTCCGACAGCGCCTGCAGTCAGGAGGCCGCGGGTCCGTGACACCAGAAGCGCGGCCGCAGCCGCCACCCCTACCGCCAGCCCGATCCAGGGCCGGGTGACCGTGGCCAGGACGGCGGCGAGGAGCAGGGCGGTGACCGCAACGACCAACGGTCGGGGACGGGCCGGCGGGTAAGCGAGGGGGGAGGCAACGGTTGCGATCGCCTCCGACGGGCCCGCCAGGAGCACCTCACCCCCGCCGGGGCCCGTCCCCGACCCGGCAGCGTCGCGCTGATGCCGGCCTCGCCGCCTCCTGGTCCGGTCCGGGAGCACCGAGAGCAACAGGGCGGCGAGCAGGCCCGCTCCCGAGACGAGCAACGCCGCCCAGATCAGCCGTTGGGGGGCCCATCGGAGGGTGACCGTCAGCGTCCCATGGTGGATCTCGCCGGCGAGCAGGCGGGGGTTCACGATCCACCCGTTGGCGAACCCGTCGATCAGCTCGGGCGCGCCGAGTGACGGGCCCCCGTCGACGGTCGCCGTCCATCCCCGGTTGATGCTCTCGCCAAGTATCAGGTGGAATGGGCCGGCGGCGGCGGTGATGCCGCTCACCCGGACGTGGAGAGTGGTGGCGGACTGCGAGGTGGCCCGAGCCGTCGGCACGCTCGAGGGACGGGTTGGGGCAACCAGGGCGGTGGGCGACACGTCGGGCATTGCCGCGCCACCGGCGGCCGAATCGAGGGCCAGCTCATCGAGGTTCCATCCGGTCGTGTGGCCGTCCGTCGCCTCCAGGACATGGGAGCCGGGCCCCAGGTGCAGGCCGGCGGCGTCGGGCCCGCAGAGGGAGACGTTCAGCCCGTTGCCGGCGAGCGCCGCTGAAGAGGAGCCCCCGACGCTGAGCCAGACCGGCTGCCCGTCGATGCTGAGGAGATCGTTCCTGCACGAGCTCGGGATCGCCGCGGGCGGGGGAGGATCGACGACGCCGGGTAGGCCCAGCTCGGCGATGCCCACGGGCAGGGCGATGAACTGCCGCGAGGAGTAACTCCGGGTAAAGCGGAGGTGCACGCCGGACACGGTGAACTGCAGGTGTTGCCCGTGCAGGGCGGGAAAGCTGACGGGGACCGAGACCGTCGACCCGGGCTTGGTGCCTGCCCTGAGCGGTGGGATGCGGACCTTCGTCGAACCGTTCTCGGTGGCCACGGTCAGTTGGGTGGGGACCGAGTGCCGGCCGTCGTCGACGATCTGCAGGTTGAGATGGTCGAAGGTGACCGGCTTGGGGAGGTCGACGTGGATCCACGAGCCGAGCTGGCTCGCTGCCCCGAAGCCCGGGCTCCACGCTGTCCCCGGGTTCCCGTCGAGCGCGGCGGAAGCCCCGTCGCTCAGGTCCCCCGGAAGCCGTCCCTTGGAGTACGCCACGATCCCCGAGGCCTGTTGGCGGCCGACCAGGCGGTCGATCTGGTCGTCGGGGATGAGCGCGTTGATCCTGGCGGTGCCCGTCAGGGTGAAGGTCCGGGCATTGGGCAGTACGAAGGACCGGTCGATGCTCACCTCGGGGTCCTGGCGCGGCGGGTAGGGGGAGACGCGCTGGCGGGTCAGCAGGATGACCAGCCGGTCGGGGGCCGTGGAGGTTCCGGCGCTACCCAGCACGTCGCTGGGTACGTCGATGAGCTCGGTCGCCGTGGTGCCGGCCACGCGGACCTCGGCGAATCCGACCGAGGACGGCCCGGCGTTGAGGTCGGTCCCCTTCAGGTTGGTCGCATCGATCCGGATCCTCAGGGTGCTGAAGGTCCGGGACGGGAACGTGATGGTCTGACCCTGGGCGGTCCTCGACGCCGCTCCCAAGCGGATGGTGAGCGGGTGGCCGCCGTCGAAGGTGAGCGTGGCCCTGGTGATCCACCGGTTGTTGCCTCCCGTGAGCGGCTGGACGAGGTTCACCGCACCCGTGGTGGTGGGCTCGACGAACTGCACCTGCCACCACTGGCCGATCGGTTGACCGAAGGCACCCGTCTCCCAGGCGGTGTCGAGATTGCCGTCGATGGCCTGCGAGGGCCTGTCCTCGGGCAGGTAGGTGACGGCGTCCCCGTAGGCGGAGGCGGTGACCGACCGCACGCCGAGGTACGAGGCCACCGTGTCGGAGGTGATCGGTGCCCCGGGGAAGAGCACGACGGGGGAGTTCGACGGGTCGGTCTGCTGGGGCTGGGTCGCGGTGAGGGTCTGGCCCGCCTCGTCGACGATCGTGTCCCACCGGAAGGCCCGCCGGCGATTGGTGTCGGTGACCACCACCGTCGCACCGTGCCGGAGTGCGGCTGTCAGCTGACCGGGGTGCTGGTCGAGGGTCCCGGCGTACAGCACGGTGGGATCATGGGTCAGCAACCCGGCGCCGGCCGCGGCGACCAGACCTTCGCTGTCGCCGTCGAGCACCACCGGCGACGCGGTGGACTCGGCGCGCACGATCGGCCGCGGGTGGGCGACCGCCATCACCTCCAGCGGGCACGGTTCGACCGGGTTGGGGTGCGCCAGTACCGCCTCGTCCACCTGGGGCAGCGGGCCATGGTCGGGCCCGGGGGTCCCGTAACAGGTCGGGGTGCCCAGGCCGTTGGGCGTGGGCTGCAGCTGGGCCCACAGCTGCGCCGGCGGGGGCTGGTCGTAGTGCTCGTAGTTGAGGTCCGACTGCACCAGCACGTCGCCCACGCTCATCAGGCGGGCGATCGGGGCGAGGGCAGCGGGATTCGACGCTCCCACCTGCATCGGATCGTCGAGTGCGTAGAGGAGATCCTCGGTCGCCGTCGATCCCTGCGGCACCTGCTCGCGGCTGATGTACCCCCGGTTCAAGATGGCCGGGTACACGGGGTCGGTGGTGTCCCCGTAGTCGTAGTTGGCGAAGTCGGACCCGGGGATGCCCAGGACCCTGGTGCCGGCCCCCTCATGGTTCAGGGCCTTCGCCGCGGCGAGGGTGTAGCCGGGGAGCCGGGCCGGCTGCGTGTACTTGTCGGCGACGGTCGAACCGTTGAAGGCGGGGGGATTGGCCGCGGCCACCAAGGCCACCGACAGGGCGGCGGCGCCCAGGGCGAACAGGCGCGACCGGCGGCCGAGCGCGGTGACGCCGGCGCCGAGCAGCATGGCGATGCCCAGAATGACGAGCGGGGTGGCGCGGTCGGTCGAGCGCAGCGCCAGACCGGCCGAGGTCTCGGTCATGAAGGCCTTGAGAGCGTGGCCGAACCAGGTGGGATCCGAGAACGGGTAGGTCCCGACGGCGAGCACCAGTCCCACCAGCACGAGGAGCACGAAGAAGGCCCGGGCCCGCCAGCGGGTGAAGACCGCGGCGACGAAGGAGAGCGCAGGCACGACGAAGCTGAACGCCAGGGGGACGAGCTCCCGGGTCATTTGGACCGACGACGACACCCAGGGACCGAGGCGATCGGTGCCGTAGAAGTACCAGTACCCCAGCCCCCGGAGCACCTCTATCGGCGTGGAGGTCTGGCTGACCGTCTGGACCGTCTCGGTGGTCTGGAGGATGGCGACGCCGAAGCCGCCCTCGACGGCGAGCCCGGCGATCCACCACAGGGAGACCACCAGGGACATCCCGGCCAGCTTCAGCGCCGCGGCGCCGGCCTGGCGCCATGTCGCCTCGCGCAGGCCCACCACGGCGTAGACGAGCCAGAGCGCCGGTCCCAGGCCGACGTACAGCAGCGAGGTCGCGTTGATGCTGCTCACCAGGGCCACGACGAGGGCGAAGCGGGCGCTGTCCCGCCAGCCACCCCGGCGCACGGCCAACGCGGTGAGCGCCACCATCCACGGGAGCCCGGCCCAGGGGAGCAGCAAGACCGAGATCCGCCCGACGTACTGGAGGAAGTACGGGGAGAACGTGTAGGCGAACGCGGCCACGAGCGGCCCCAGACCCCTGAGCGCAAGGGTCCGGCACAGGAAGAGGACGCCCGCCCCGGCGGCGAAGAGAATGGTGCCGACCCACAGGCGCTGGGCCACCCACACCGGGACCCCGATGGCGTGGAAGAACCAGAAGAAGGGGCCCATCGGGAACAGGTAGCCGATCTGCTGGTGGGTAACCGTCCCGAGGCCGACGGTCGGATCCCACATGGACGCGGACGCCGGGATGAAGCGGTTGATGTCGAGGTAGAGGTAGGTCTTGGTGTCCGAGCTCACGACCCCGGGCTGGGCCAGCAGCTGGGGCACGTAGGCGATCACGGCCAGCAGAAGAAGGGCGGTCCACGACCCCCACCGCCCGACGGCCTGCTCCACGCCGGCTTTCGCCCCGACCCCGGGGCCAGAGGTGAGCCGACGAATCCTTCCGAAACGCCCGTCGCCGCCCGGCGATGGCTGGCCGACGACGCCTACTGCTGTCCCCCGTTCGGTGGTCACCCCCGCAGGGCTCACTCAGCTCCTCGTTCGTCTTCCGACAGCGGCGCATTGTAGGCACCCCCGCTCCGACCCCAGGGTGACCCTCGCCGTCCGGTGGGCTAGGTGATCGCGGGACGAGCCCGCGGGCCGGAAGGACTGCGAGCATAGCCACGAGCGTTTCTGTCACGCGGTTAGCATTCGCCCCCGTGCTGGCTGTCGGCCTTACCGGGGGCATCGGATCGGGCAAGTCAGCAGTGGCAGACCTGTTGGTGGAGCGCGGTGCGGTGCTCATCGATGCCGACCAGGTGGCGCGCGACGTCGTGGCGCCCGGGGGTCCGGCGTACCAACCGCTCATCGACCGGTTCGGTCCGGGGATCGTGGCGAGCGACGGCACGATCGACCGTCCCGCCCTCGCTGCTGTTGCGTTCGCCGACGATGCTGCTCGCGCCGACCTCAACGCAATCACCCACCCCACGATCGGGGTGGCCATGATCGAAGCGCTCGGCGCACTGGCCGAGACGGATCGCATCGTGGTGCTCGCCATCCCCCTTCTTACGGCGATGCATCGTGAGACCATGAAGCTGGACCGGGTGGTCGTCGTCGACTGTCCCACGGACATCGCGCTCGAACGGCTGCTGTCGCAACGGGGAATGGACCGCGCCGACGCGGAGGCACGAATACGGGCGCAGATCAGCCGCGAGGAGCGCGTCAAGGACGTGGACTACGTGTTGGACAATTCGGGCGATCGGGCCCGTCTCGAAGTCGAGGTGGCTTGCCTTTGGGAGTGGCTGAACAAACCGATGCCCTGAGGTCTGGTCTTCTGGCGGGTCGGCTGGCCGCGTTTCCCGCTCAGGCCCGCCGAGGGCTGTTCCGGTCCTTCGGCACTGTTGCCTTGACCTTGGCCTCTGCCTTGGCCTCTGCGTTCGCCTTCGCCTTGGCTGTGGCCAGCTTGCGGGCCCGGGAAATGGCGCCCGCACTCTTGGGATTTTCCGGGGCGACCCATTTCCAGTTGCCCGGCTCGCCTTCGATCCTCCAGCCCCCATAGGTCTTGAGTGAATGGTGTTCTGGGCACAGGCGCACCAAGTTGTCGAGTTCGCTTGGCCCGTCTTCGGCGTGGTCGTGGACGTGGTCGCGTTCGAGCCCGTGGCGCTTGCCGCAGGGCTCGGCGCAACAGGTCCGGTCCCGGGCGATGAGTGCCGCATCGATGCACGAGGCGATGTCGCGGGTCGCTTTGGTCACCGTCTTGATGTCGAAGCCCTCTTTTACCAAATAGCGCAGCCCACCCTCTCCCAACAACTCGGTGGCCGCCGCGACCGAGACCGGCCCGATCCCTTCGATCTCACAGACCTCGTCGCCCTCGGTCGTGCCCCGGCGCAGGGCGGCGGCGTCGATGAGGACCAAGGTCTCGACCCGGGGCCCTTTGGGTGAACGACCCGAGCCGTCCGGTCCGTCCGAGCCGCCGCCGTCGGAAAGGGCCATCAGTTCGATGAAGGCGTCCAGACGGTGGGCCTCGAACGAGGCCACGTCGTGTGACCCGGCGGCCTTCCAGCGGGCCTTGGCCCTTGCTTCGAGTAGGGGCGCCACCTTGGCCCACTCGACTTCGTCACAGAAGAAGTCGCCCCGGATGCCGCCGCTGTCGACTTGACGCCAGCGGAAGTGCCGATGGGCCTGGACCCGGTCCCGACGGGCCCGTTCGTTCTCCCTTTGGCGGGCTCCGGCCCGCAGTCGTGCCGCGGCGTCGCTCAGCTCTTGGAGGCTCGCCCCCCCTTGGGCCAAGGGCAACAAGTTGGCCGCGGCATCGCTCACCTCGGCGCTGGTCCGAGTGACCACGTTGAGCTGGGCGGCCGAGAGGTCCCCGTTGTGCAGGGCCTCGGTGAGCACGGGGGTCGACGCCGCCCGCTCGGCTGCGGCCAGCCGGCCCTTGGCCGACGCCTCCGACGAACCCGAAAGGGACCCGAGCCATTGGGCCGCCGAGCCGTGGCCCTCCTTGGTGAACGAGCCGGTGGCGACGACGACCGGGGTGAACAACGACAGGCCCGAGGACGCCGCCCGCTCGACCTCGGCGAACAGTCCCACGATCTGGCGGGCCTCGTCACCAGAAGCCTGCCCAGGGGCCGCGTCGCGGACGACACGCTGGAGGGAACGCACGATCCCTTTGAGCTCACCGACGATGCCGCCGCGGGCTGAAGGCGTCGGACTGGGGACCGGATCCACAGAGTGAGAAAGGTCGCCCCGGTCCGGTCGGAGACGGGGTTGCTAGGAAAATGTGTGCACGAGCGGGGTCTCAGGCGGAGAGACGGGAAGAGAGGTCCGGTCTGGGCGTCCCCCCCGCCCAACCGCACGGCAGGACGCGCTACCGGAACTGCGAAGGCCGAATCTCGTCCGGCAGCGCCTTCAACCAGTCCTTGATCTCCGACAGACATGCATCGCACGGGTGCCGATGCTCACTCGCCGGCGGGAGGCCGGTGATGCGGTGCTTCTCTTTGATGGCCATTCCCTGGGGACATGAATACAAGACGTGGTAGACGCCCTTGTCCGCCTCGTACTTGTCGAAGCGATCCGTGTAGTAGGAGTCCATCGCCATTGCCCCAGCGTAGGCCCGGTGTGCCTGGCAAAATCCTCCCCGTCGCCAAAACTCCCGGCTTGCACCCTCGACGCACCCGACCCGCACCCCCCCGCTGACCCTGACACACCCTCCCGGTATTCTCGGGTAGTGGCCGATTTCGAGGTCGTCTCCCCGTTCCAACCCTCCGGCGACCAGCCCGGAGCCATTGCCGCGCTCGTCGAAGGAGTCCGGAGAGGGGATCCGTACCAGACCCTCCAGGGCATCACGGGCTCGGGGAAGACGGCCACGATCGCCTGGATGATCGAGCAGGTCCAACGCCCCACGCTCATCATCGAGCCGAACAAGTCCCTGGCCGCCCAGCTCTCCTCCGAGCTCCGGGACCTCTTTCCCAAGAACCGGGTCGAGTTCTTCGTCTCGTACTACGACTACTACCAACCCGAGGCCTACCTGCCGACGACCGACACGTACATAGAGAAGGACTCGTCCATCAACGACGAGATCGACCGCCTGCGCCATGCCACCACGTCGTCGCTCCTCATGAGAAGGGACGTCATCGTGGTCGCCTCGGTCTCGTGCATCTACGGCCTGGGCTCGCCGGCCGAGTACCGGGACCGCATTCTCGGGCTCACCGTCGGCCAGCAGTACGACCAACGGGAGATCCTGCGCAAGCTGGTCGACCTGCAGTACGCCCGCAATGACGTCAACCTGGTCCGGGGCACGTTCCGTGCGCGCGGCGACACGGTCGAGATACACCCGGCCTACGAGAGCCAGGCGCTCCGGGTCGAGATGTTCGGCGACACGATCGATCGGATCGTGCCCTTCGATGTCATGACGGGCGAAATGGGCGACGAGCTCGAGGACATCGCGGTGTACGCCGCCACCCACTACGTCACGGGCGACGAGATCGTGCAACGGGCCGTGAAGTCGATCGAGACCGAGTTGCGGGAGCGCCTGCAGTACTTCGAGAAGGAAGGAAAGCTCCTCGAGGCGCAACGCCTCCGGGTCCGCACGGAGCACGACCTCGAGATGCTGGCCGAGACCGGCGTCTGCTCCGGCATCGAGAACTACAGCCGCCACCTCGACGGTCGCGCCCCCGGGGAGACGCCGTTCACGCTCCTGGACTTCTTCCCCAAGGACTACCTGTGCGTGATCGACGAGAGTCATGTCGCCGTGCCCCAGCTGCACGGCCAGCACGCCGGGGACCGTTCCCGCAAGGACATGTTGGTCGAGCACGGGTTCCGCCTTCCCTCGGCGAGGGACAACCGCCCGCTGCGCTTCGACGAGTTCATCGAGCGGGTCCCCCAATGTGTATTCGTGTCCGCCACCCCGGGCCCCTTCGAGAAGGAGCACTCGACCCAGATGGTTGAGCAGGTCATCCGTCCCACCGGCCTGGTCGACCCGGAGGTGACGATCCGGCCCACCAAGGGACAGGTGGACGACTTGCTGGCCCGCATCGAGAGCACGGTGGCCGCGGGCGGGAGAGTGCTCGTCACAACGCTCACCAAGAAGATGGCGGAGGACCTGACCGACTATCTGGCCGACGCCGGGGTGCGGGTGCAGTACCTGCACTCCGACATCGACACCATCACCCGCATCGAGATCTTGCGTGAGCTCAGACTCGGGTCGATCGACGTCCTGGTCGGCATCAACCTGCTCCGGGAAGGCCTGGATCTGCCCGAAGTGTCGTTGGTCGCCATCTTCGACGCGGACAAGGAAGGGTTCTTGCGCTCGGCCTCGTCGCTCATCCAGACGATGGGGAGGGCGGCCCGCAACGTCGACGGCACCGTGGTGCTCTACGCCGACACGATCACCGACTCCATGCGTGAGGCCGTCTCGGTGACCCAGCGTCGCCGCGAGATACAGACCGCCTACAACCTCGAGCACGGGATCGATCCCCAGACCATCCGCAAGACGGTGACCGACATCCTCGAGCGCCTGCGCGGCAGTGGCGGAGGTGGCCCCGGGGGAGGCGGGCGCTCGACCACCGCCGGGCGCAGCCGGGCCGAGGTGCGGCGCAATGCCGCCGTGCGGGGGAACAAGCGGTCGTTGCTGACCGACGGGGACGCATCCACACCGGCCGAGGCGATCGAGCTCATGACCCAACTCGAAGCCGAGATGAAGTCCGCCGCCGCCGACCTCCGCTTCGAGGAGGCGGCACTCCTGCGGGACGAGATCGCGGAGTTGCGCGCCTCCGTTCCCAGTTGATCAGGCCGTCACACCCTCCCGGTATCCTCCTCTAATGGCCGATCGTCTCGTCGTTCGCGGTGCCCGCGAGCACAACCTCAGGGATGTCTCCCTTGACCTGCCCCGGGACAAGCTGATCGTCTTCACCGGCCTCTCGGGCTCGGGGAAGTCATCGCTGGCCTTCGACACGATCTACGCCGAGGGCCAGCGCCGCTACGTCGAGTCGCTCTCGGCCTATGCCCGCCAGTTCCTCGGACAGATGGACAAGCCCGACGTCGATTTCATCGAGGGGCTGTCGCCGGCCATCTCCATCGATCAGAAGTCGGCCTCACGCAACCCGCGTTCGACGGTGGGCACCATCACCGAGGTCTACGACTATCTCCGGCTCCTCTACGCCCGCATCGGGCACGCGCACTGCCCGACCTGTGGGCGGCCCGTGGCCCGCCAGACCCCGCAGCAGATCGTCGACCGTGTGCTCGAGCTACCCGAAGGGACCAGGTTCCAGGTGTTGGCGCCGGTGGTCCGCGGTCGCAAGGGTGAATACAGCACGCTCCTCGACGACCTGGCCAAGCAGGGCTTCGCCCGGGTCAGGGTCGACGGCATCCCGGTCGAGCTCTCCGAGCGGTCCGAAGTCGCGCTCGCTCGCTATGAGACGCACACCATCGAGGTCGTCGTCGACCGGCTCATTCGGCGCGACGGCATCCGGCAAAGGCTGACCGAGTCGATCGAGACGGCGCTGGCCTTGACCGGGGGAACAGCCGAAGTGCTCGTGATGAACACGTCGGGACGGACCACGGGCGCCAAGGCACGCGCCGACGCGGCCTCCTCCGCCGCCGCGGTCGCCGACGGCGGCGAGGGGGCAGACGGGGCCGACGCCGAGGGGATCACCTTCTCCCAGCACCTGGCCTGCACCCACTGCGGCATCAGCTTCGACGAACCCGCGCCCCGCAGCTTCTCCTTCAACTCCCCCTACGGCGCCTGCCCGACCTGCGTCGGCCTCGGGACCAAATTCGAAGTGGACCCCGAGCTGGTGGTGCCCGACGAGTCCCTCTCCCTGGCCGACGGAGCGCTGGCGCCGTGGGCCGGTGCACGGAGTGAGTACTTCTCCGGGCTGCAGGCCGGGGTGGCGGAGATGGCCGGGTTCTCGGTCACGGCGCCGTGGAAGTCGCTCAAGGCCAAGGACAAGAAGCTCGTCCTCTACGGCACGGGCACCAAGCCCGTCCACATCCGCTACAAGAACCGCTTCGGGCGCACGCGCTCCTACGAGGCGCTCTTCGAGGGGATCGTGCCGTGGCTGCAGCGTCGACACGGCGAGGCCGAGTCGGACTGGTCACGCGAGCAGATCGAGCAGTACATGCGCGAGGTGGACTGCCCCGATTGCCACGGAGCCCGGCTCAAGCCCGAGTCGTTGGCCGTCACCGTCGGTGGTCGCAACATCTACGAGCTCTGCAGCCTTTCCATCAGTGCCGCGGTGGAGGCAATGGGGACGCTCGAGCTCAGCGACCGCGAGCACATGATCGCCGACCGGGTGTTCAAGGAAGTGCGTGAGCGCATGCAGTTCCTGCTCGATGTGGGACTCGACTACCTGTCGCTCAGCCGCTCCGCCGGCACGCTCTCGGGTGGCGAGGCGCAGCGCATCCGCCTGGCCAGCCAGATCGGGAGCGGGTTGGTGGGCGTGCTCTACGTCCTCGACGAGCCCTCGATCGGCTTGCACCAGCGCGACAACCAACGGCTGATCGGCACGCTGGAGCGGCTGCGCAACCTCGGCAACACGGTGATCGTGGTGGAGCACGACGAAGAGACCATCCGCACCGCCGATTACGTGGTGGACATCGGGCCCGGGGCGGGGGAGCACGGCGGCACCGTCGTCCATGCCGGCCCGGTCACCGGCCGGGGCGGGTTGCTCTCGAACAAGGAGTCGATCACCGGCCAGTATCTCTCGGGCAAGCGTTCCATACCGGTCCCCGCGCGGCGCCGGCCCGGCACCGGCGAGGTCGTGACGGTGCGCGGGGCCCGGGAGCACAACCTGCACGAGATCGACGTGTCCTTCCCGCTGGGTTGCCTGGTCGCGGTCACCGGGGTCTCGGGCTCGGGCAAGTCGACGCTGGTCAACGACATCTTGCTGCGCGTGCTGGCGCAGAAGCTGCACCGGGCCAAGACGCTGCCCGGTCGTCACCGCACGGTCGAGGGAGTGCAGTACCTGGACAAGGTGGTCGACGTCGACCAGGCTCCCATCGGCCGCACGCCCCGTTCGAACCCGGCCACCTACACCGGCGTGTTCGACCATATCCGCAAGCTCTTCGCCCAGACGGCGGAGGCGAAGGTGCGGGGGTACCTCCCCGGCCGCTTCTCGTTCAACGTGCGGGGCGGTCGCTGTGAGGCGTGCGCCGGCGACGGCACGATCAAGATCGAGATGCACTTCCTCCCCGACGTCTATGTCCCCTGTGAGATCTGCCACGGTGACCGCTACAACCGGGACACGCTCGAGATCACGTTCCGGGGCAAGACCATCGCCGACGTGCTCGACCTGTCGTGCGAGGAGGCGCTCGCCTTCTTCGCCAAGCAGCCGCCGATCGCCCGCCACATGCAGACGCTGGTCGACGTGGGTCTGGGGTATGTCCGGCTGGGCCAGCCCGCGCCGACGCTCTCGGGCGGCGAGGCGCAACGGGTCAAGCTGGCCAGCGAGCTCAGCCGGCGCCCGACCGGCCACACGTTCTACGTGCTCGACGAGCCGACCACGGGCCTGCACTTCGAGGACACCCGCCGCCTCCTCGAGGTGCTGGGCCGCCTGGTGGAGCAGGGCAACACGGTCGTGGTGATCGAGCACAACCTCGACGTCGTCAAGACGGCGGACTGGATTATCGACCTCGGGCCCGAGGGAGGCAACCGGGGCGGCACGGTGGTGGCGGAGGGGACGCCCGAGCAGGTGGCCAAGACGGCCGGGAGCTACACGGGCGAGGTGCTCAAGCCCGTGCTGGCCCGATCGGGTCACGTAATGGCCAGCATCCGCTCCAAGGCGACCCGGGCCCAGGCGGCGACATCGCCGTCGACCTGAATCCGGTTGCGCACCTCGCCGGAGACCAGGCCCTCGAGTATCCAGGCCAGATGGGGCGGATCGATGCGGGACATGGTCGAGCAAGGGCAGATGAGCGGGTCCAGGCAGACGACGGTCTTGTCCGGCGTCTCGTCGTCCAGCCGCTTGACCAGGTGGATCTCCGTGGCCACCCCGATCACGGAGCCCGAGGGGGCCGCCGCCACCCCACGGATCAGGTTGTCGGTCGAGCCGACGAGGTCGGCCATCTCCACCACGTCGTGGGCGCACTCGGGATGCACCATCACGATCCCGTCCGGGTGCTCGGCCCGGAAGGCCGTCACGTGCTCGGGCCGGAAGCGCTGATGGACCGAGCAGTGGCCCTTCCAGAGCAGCAACGTCGACGCCTTGACCTCGAAATCGCTCAGCCCGCCCAGGGCCAGCCTCGGGTTCCAGACCTTCATGTCGTCGGCGCCGTACCCGAGCTCGTACCCGGTGTTGCGACCAAGATGCTGGTCGGGGAAGAACAGCACCATGTCGCCCCGCCCGGCCTCGAGGGCCCAGGTCAGCACGGCCCGGGCATTCGACGAGGTGCACACCGCACCCCCGTGGCGGCCCACGAACGCCTTCAGGGCCGCCGAGGAGTTCATGTAGGTGATGGGGATGATGCGGCTCACGTCGGTGACCTGGGCCAGCTCGTCCCAGGCGTCTTCCACCTGCTCGATGTCGGCCATGTCGGCCATGGAGCAGCCCGCGTTGAGGTCGGGCAGGAGGACCTGCTGGTGGGCACCCGTCAGGACGTCGGCCGATTCGGCCATGAAGTGCACCCCGCAGAAGACGATGAACTCGGCCTCCGTCACTTCGGCGGCCATGCGGGACAGCCCGAAGGAGTCGCCCCGGGCGTCGGCCCAGCGCATCACGTCGTCGCGCTGGTAGTGGTGCCCGAGCACGAACAGTCTCGACCCCAACTCGGCCTTGGCCGCACCGATCATCTGGGCCAGTTCGTCGGCGGTCGCGGTGGTATAGCGCTCGGGGAGCGGGGATTGAAGCCTGAGCATTCTGTATGCCCCCTTTGAGGGAGTGCACCGATTGGCCGGCGGGGACAGCCTGGTCGCCCATCCGCGGGTATGTCGGCCTCGGTGCGAGGTGTAGTGCCGGAAACCAGGCCGGCACCGCCAGTGTAACTGGATCCAGTGCGCGAGAGTTGACCTGATGCAGTACAAGCCCCCCACAGGATCCATTCCCGATGCCCCCGGGTCGTACCAGTTCTACGACGCCGAGGGCCGGGTGCTGTACGTGGGCAAGGCGAAATCCCTGCGCCACCGCCTGCCCAACTACTGGCAGGACTCGGCCAAATTGCAGCCCCGCACGGCCCAGATGGTGGCCCAGGCCGACCACGTGGAGTGGGTGGTGGTGGAGAGCGAGGTGGATGCGCTGATCCTGGAGCACTCGCTCATTCAGGCGCACCTGCCCCGGTACAACGTCCGGCTCAAGGACGACAAGAGCTATCCGTGGCTGGCGGTGACGCTGGACGACGAGTGGCCCCGGCCGGTGGTGATCCGGGGCCGCAAGCGCAAGGGGGTGCGCTACTTCGGCCCCTACGGCCATGCCGGGGCGATCCGTTCCACCCTCGACCTGCTGGTACGCAGCTTCCCGGTCCGCACGTGCTCGGACACCAAGTTCGTGCGCCACGAGCGCCTCGGCCGGCCGTGCCTGCTCTACGACATCGAGCGTTGCTCAGGCCCCTGCGTCGAGGCGGTCGACCACCCCACCTACGACGCCTACGTCTCGGATCTGATGGGATTCCTCTCCGGGGACACCGAGCCCGTGCTGGACCGGCTCGAAGCCGAGATGCAGGAGGCCTCCGACGCCCTCCAGTTCGAGCGGGCCGCACGCCTGCGCGACCGGATCGCCGTGGCCCGCAAGGCGGCCGAGGCGCAGCAGATGGTGTCGGAGCGGGCCGAGGATTTCGACGTGATCGGCATCGCCGAAGACCCGCTCGAGGCGTCCGTGCAGATCTTCCACGTGCGCCGGGGCCGGGTCGTCGGCCACCGCGGCTTCGTGGCCGAGAAGGTGGAGGATCTCAGTGCCCCCGAATTCATGGGGCTCGTGCTGGGCCAGGTCTACGGGGCGGTGGGGACGGAGATCCCCCGCCGGGTGCTGGTCCCCGAGGAGCCGGCCGACCTCGACCTCCTCTGCCGCTGGCTGCGCACCGTGCGGGAGGGCCCGGTCGACATCGTGGTGCCCCGACGCGGCGCCAAACGGGCCCTCCAAGAGACCGTCACCCGTTCCGCCTCCGAGGACCTCGCCCGGCACCGGCTGCGGCGGGCGGCCGATCACAACGCCCGCTCCAAGGCTCTCACCGAGCTGCAGTCCGCCCTCGGCCTGCGCGAGGCGCCGTTGCGCATCGAGTGCTTCGACATGAGCCACCTGCAGGGGACCGACTACGTGGGCTCGATGGTCGTGCTCGAGGACGGCCTGGTCAAGCGCTCCGACTATCGCCGCTTCAAGGTCAAGACGGTCCGGGGCAACGACGACTACGCCGCCATGGAGGAGGTCCTGACGCGCCGCCTCAGCGCGCTCAAGGAGCCGGCCGACAGGGCGGAACGCCCCCGCCGGTTCGCCTACCGCCCCAACCTGCTGCTGGTCGACGGCGGCAAGGGCCAACTCGGCGTGGCCGAGAAAGTGGTCAACGAGCTCGGCCTGGGCGATGAGATCGAGCTGGCGTCGCTGGCCAAGCAATTCGAGGAGGTCTACCGCCCCGGTTCGCCCGAACCCGTTCGTCTGCGGCGTGGGTCTGATGCCCTCTACCTCCTCCAGCGGGTGCGCGACGAGGCCCACCGCTTCGCCATCACCTTCCACCGCGAGAAGCGGGGCAAGCGCATGACCAGCAGCGTGCTGGACGGGATCCCCGGGCTGGGCCCGGCCCGCAAGGCCCGGCTGGTCAAGGAGTTCGCCGGCGTCAATGCCGTGCGGGCCGCCTCGCTGGAGGAATTGCTGGCGCCATCGTGGCTGCCCGACGACGTTGGGCTCGCGGTGTACGAAGGCGTGCGCAAGACTGGGCGCCAGACCATGATGAAACAGTGAGCGAGTTCCTCGTAGTGACGGGGATGTCCGGGGCGGGACGTTCGACGGCTGCCGCGTCGTTGGAGGACCTGGGCTGGTTCGTCATCGACAACCTGCCGGCGGCGCTCATCGTCAACATGGCCGACATGGTCAACCTGCCCGGCGCCGAGATCGAACGCGTGGCCCTGGTCATCGGGCGCGGGAGCGGGAGCACGGGGTCGGACTACCTCGACGACCTGCCCGGCCTGCTCGAAGCGCTGGCGGCCAACAGCAACCGGGTGCGCGTCCTCTTCCTCGACGCCAGCGACGACGTGCTCATCCGGCGCTACGAGGGCACGCGCCGCCGCCACCCGCTGGCCGCCCGGGGGGTCGAGGAATCGATCGCCGACGAACGGCGGCTCCTGGGGCCCGTGCGCGAGCGCGCCGACCTGCTGATCGACACCGGGGAGCTCAACACCAACCAGTTGCGCACGCGCGTGCTCGAGGCCTTCGGCGACGAGGGTGGGGCGTCGTCCATGCGCACGTCCGTGGTGTCGTTCGGCTACAAGTTCGGCCTGCCGCTCGACGTGGACGTCGTGTTCGACTGCCGCTTCCTCCCCAACCCGTTCTGGCTCGAAGAGTTGCGGCCGTTCAGCGGCCTCGATGCACCCGTGCGCGAGTACGTCCTGGCCCAACCCGAGACCAAGGAGTTCCTCGACAAGGTGGACGGGTTGCTGACCGGGATCATCCCGTCGTTCGAGCGCGAGGGGAAGTCGTACCTGACGATCGCCCTGGGGTGCACGGGCGGTCGCCACCGTTCGGTGGCGCTGGCCGAGGCGCTGGGCGAGCGGTTCCGCGGCCACGGCACCGCGGTGTCGGTCTTCCATCGGGACGTGGAGCGTTGACGCCGCCGGCCGTGGTGGCGCTCGGCGGGGGGCACGGGACGGCCGTGACGTTGCGGGCGGCCCGGCGCTACGCCGGCTCGTTGACGGCGGTGGTNNTCGGTGGCCGACGACGGCGGCTCGAGCGGGCGTCTGCGCGAGATCCTCAACGTGGTCGCCCTGGGCGACCTGCGCAAGTGCCTCGTGGCGCTGGCCGCCGAGGACTCGGCCCTGGCGCTGGCCTTCGAGCACCGCTTCGACGAAGGGGAATTGGCGGGCCACGCCCTGGGCAATCTCATTCTGGCCGGCCTGGTCGAGGCCACCGGTGACCTTGTGTCCGGCGTGCGGGCCGCGGCCGAGCTCCTGGGCGCCGCGGGCGACGTCCTGCCGGCCACCGTCGAGCGGGTGGTGCTCAAGGCCGAGTCGGAGAGCGGTCAGGTGGCCGGCCAGGTCGCCGTGTCGCGGGCCGACAACATCGAGACGGTGTCGCTCGTGCCGGGGGATGCGGGGGCGCCGCAGCTGGCCATCGAGCGGATACTGGCGGCCGACCAGATCGTCATCGGCCCCGGGTCGCTCTTCACCAGCGTGCTGGCGGCGGTGGCGGTGGAGGGCATCGCCGATGCCGTGACCCGCTCGCGGGGCCAGCGCGTCTACGTGTGCAACCTGCGCCCCCAGCAGCCCGAGACCGCCGGATTCGACGTCGCGGCCCACTTGGACGCTCTGAGCAGGCATAATGTAACTGTGGACGTGGTCCTTTGTGACACCAGTCAGGGCATGGCCCTGGGCGATTTGGGTATTTCAGCCCTGGATATCCCCCTTACCGGGGGGAATGCTCTGGTACACAGTCCAGTCAGACTGGCGCACGCGCTCGCAAGTCTGCTGGCATAGACACCTCAAGGGAAGAAGGTCCAGATGTCGGTGAGGGTCGGTATCAATGGATTCGGGCGGATCGGGCGCAACTTCCTCCGGGCCGCTTTGGCGAGCGGGGCCGATGTCGAGGTGGTGGGCGTCAATGATCTGACGTCGCCCGAGACCCTCGCCCATCTCCTTCGGTACGACTCGACGCAGGGCCGCATGCCGGTCCGCGTCGATGTCGAGGGCAGCGACCTCTTGGTCGGCGAGCACCACATCAGGGTGATGGCCGAGCGCGAGCCCGAGCAACTGCCCTGGGGCGCCCTCGGGGTCGACGTGGTGATCGAGTCGACGGGGCGCTTCACGTCGCGCGCCGACGCGGCGGGGCACCTCCACGGGACGGTCAAACGGGTCATCATCTCGGCGCCCTCGTCGGATGCGGACCACACCTTCGTGATCGGCGTGAACGACGACGAGTTCGACCCCGAGACGCACATCGTCGTGTCCAACGCCTCGTGCACCACCAACTGCTTCGTCCCGATGGTCAAGGTGATCGACGACAACTTCAAGATCGTCAGCGGCCTCATGACCACCGTGCACGCGTATACGAACGATCAGAACCTGCTCGACCTGACGCACACCGACCTGCGGCGGGCCCGGGCCGGTGCGGTCAACATCGTGCCCAGCAGCACCGGGGCCGCCCGAGCGACGAGCCTGGTGCTCGAGTCCATGAAGGGGCGGCTCGACGGCATGTCCCTGCGCGTGCCGCTCCCGGTCGGATCCATCACCGACTTCACCGCCGTGGTGAACGGGAATCCCTCGGTGGCCGAGGTCAATGCCGCCTTCGCCGAGGCCGCAGCCAAGCCGCCGCTCGACCACGTGCTCGACTACACCGAAGACCCGCTGGTCTCGAGCGACATCGTCGGCAGCCCCGCCTCGTGCACCTTCGACGCCGGGCTGACGATGGTGCAGACCATCAACGACGACATGTCGCTCGTCAAGACCGAGGGTTGGTACGACAACGAATGGGGCTACTCCAACCGCCTGGTCGATCTCACCGTGCTGGTAGGGGAGTGACACGGTGAATCCACTGCACGGTCTGCCGCTCCTCGAGGACCTTCCCGACATAGAGGGGCGACGCGTGCTGGTGCGGGTCGACTTCAACGTCCCCCTCCACATCGGCATCGACGGACGGGCCACCGTGGCCGACGGCTTCCGCATCACCGCCGCGCTGCCCACGTTGCACTGGCTCTTGGACCGTGGCGCCGAGGTCATGGCCTGCTCGCATCTCGGCCGGCCGGCCGCCGCCCGGGACCCGCGTTGGGAGATGGACCCGGTGCGCGAGCGTCTCAACGCCCTCTGCCCCGGCATCGAGCTGGGCGAGAACCTGCGCTTCTTCGCCGGAGAGAAGGCCAACGACCCCGAGTTCGTGGCCACCTTGATCGAGGGCTTCGATGCCTATGTGAACGAGGCCTTCGGCGTGGCCCACCGCAGCCATGCGTCGATCGTCGGCCCCCCGCAGTTCCTGCCGAGCGCGGCGGGCTTGCGCCTGGCCCGGGAGGTCGAGGTGCTGGGCGGCATCCTCGCCTGCCCGGCCCGCCCCTTCGTGGCCGTCGTGGGCGGGGCGAAGGTGGCCGACAAGATCGAGGTGCTCAAGGCGCTCGCTCCCAAGGTCGACACGCTCATCGTGGGTGGCGGCATGGCGTTCACGTTCCTGGCCGCCCAGGGACACCGTGTCGGGAGCTCCCTGCTGGACCCCGACCACATCGCCGACTGCCGGGCCCTGCTCGACTCCGGTCTCGATATCCTGCTGCCGACCGACATCCGGGCCCTCGAGCCCGGCGGGACATTTGGGCCGCAGTCTGGCGGCATCGGCCCCCGGGGCGGGGTCAAGGTGATCGAGAAGGATCTCCCCGACGGGTGGACCGGGCTCGATATCGGTCCCGAGTCAGCCGCCGCCTTCGCCGCCGCCGTCCGGCCCGCCGGGACGGTCCTGTGGAACGGGCCGATGGGTGCCTTCGAGGACCAGCGGTTCGCGGCCGGCACCGCCGAGGTGGCAGAGGCGGTCGCCCAGTGCGAGGGGTTCTCCGTCGTCGGAGGTGGCGACAGCGCGAGCGCCCTCGACGAGCTCCACTTGTGCGAGAAGGTCGACTTCCTCTCGACGGGTGGCGGGGCCTCACTGGCCTTCATCGAGCGCGGTGGTGACCTGCCGGCCCTCGAGGCCTTACGTCACGCGCCGAACGCACCGGCCTAGTGGCAGCGTCACCTCGTCGCCCGCTTATCAGCGGGAACTGGAAGATGCACCACGACCACATCGAGGCGCTCCATATGGTCCGCGACCTCGGCCTGCGGATCAAGCCCGAGGACGTGGCCGCCGTCGACGTCTCCGTGCACCCGCCCTTCACCGACCTGCGTACGGTCCAGACCCTGGTCGAGAAGGAAGGGATCCCGGTGACCCTGGGGGCCCAGCACTGCTCCGACGAGGACGCGGGACCCCGTACGGGCGAGATCAGCCCCCACATGCTGGCCCGTCTGGGCACGCGCTACGTCATCGTCGGCCACTCCGAGCGCCGCACCCTCTTCGGCATGACGGACGCCACGGTGGCGTCCACCCTCAGGGCGGCGCTCCGCCACGACATGACCCCCATCGTGTGCGTGGGCGAGACCGAGGAGGAGCGGGCGCTGGGCCAGACCGAATCCAAGCTCGAGGAACAGGTCCTGGCCGCTCTCGAGGGGTTGTCGGCCGAGTTGACCGGCGGCCTCGTCGTGGCCTACGAGCCACTGTGGGCCATCGGCACGGGTCAGGCCGCCTCCGCCATGGATGCGGAGGACGCCTGCGTCTTCATCCGGAGCCTGGTGGCGAAACTGGCCGGCGAGCCGGCCGCCGGGACGATCCGCCTCCAGTACGGGGGCTCGGTTCACGGTGACAACGCGGCCGAATTCATGGCGGAGCCCAACGTCGACGGCCTGCTGGTGGGGGGAGCGAGCCTCCAGGCGGCCACCTTCCTTGACATCATTCGTGCCTGCGGCGCCTGCTACCGTTCCTAAGCCGTTCCGGCCGCATCGCACCGCGTTGGAGGAAGTGTCTCAGTGTCCGTAACAACCTGGATCTATATCGTCATTGAAGTCACCTCGGCGCTCGGCCTGATCTTTCTCATCCTGATGCACAGCGGCAAGGGCGGGGGCCTGTCCGACATGTTCGGGGGCTCGGTCGGAGCCGCCGCCCAGGGCTCCACGGTGGTCGAGCGCAACCTCGACCGCATCACCGTCACGGTCGCCATCATCTTCGCCTTCGCCACCCTCACCTTGGATCTTCGGTTGCAGTGACCTACCCGGGTCATCGGCCCGGGTGGCGGCGAAGTCTGACCCTGTGCAGCGCGACCCTGGCCTTTCTCGTGGCCGGATCGGGGATGGCCGCCGCGACCACACCCAAGACGACGGTGACCTACGTCAGCGTGGCCGGCGGCACCCTCTCCTTCGGGGTGATGCAGAGCCCGACCGGGTGCAACGCGCACACGCCGAGTGGGGACTCCCCGGCCACCTTGATGGTCTTGGGCGCCGTGCTCCCCAGCTCCTTCGTGGTGGAGCCGGACGGGTCCCCGACATCGAACCAAAATCTCATCGTGCAGTCCGAGCTCATCAGCACGAAGCCCGAGACGATCGTCTACACCTTGAACGCCAAAGCCGTGTGGGCGGACGGCGTACCGATCACGGCCAAGGACTTCACGTACGCCTGGGAGCAGCAACGGGGCGACCCGACATCGGACCCGGCGACGGTGGCCAGCACGGCCGGCTACCGGGACATCAAGTCGGTGAAGGGGAGCAACAACGGGCGGACGGTCACGGTGATCTTCCGACAGCCGTTCGCCGACTGGCAGATGCTCTTCTCCAACCTGCTGCCGGCCCACATCATGAAAAAGGTGGGATGGAACCCGAAGTGCAGCACCGTCAACCCCGCCATCGACCTGTCGGGAGGCCCCTTCCGCCTCGCCAAGGTGTCCGCCCAAACCATCGTGTTGCGCGCCAACCCGAAGTGGTGGGGAACGCCACCGAACGCGCGGAGCATCACGGTGCACATCGCCTCGAGCACCACGCAGCTGGCCCAGTGGGTGGGCTCCGGCTATGTGCAGGTGGCGTTGCCCGACGCGCTCTCGCCTGCGTTCCTGGACGAAGTGACGTCCCTGCCCCATGTCCAGAGCACCATCGGCCTCTCCGACACCGTGCTGCAAATGGAGATGGCCAGCGGCCCGGGCAGCCAATTGACGCCCGACATGCGCTTGGCGTTGGCGCTTTCGCTCGACCGGCAAGCCCTGGTCAACAGGCAGGCGAACTGGGTGCTCTCGAGCGTGCAGGTGGCGACGAGCCACATCTACGCGCAGGGGCAGACCGGGTATCACTCGTCACCCACCACGACGCCGACCACCACCGCCAACGGGGTGCCGACCACGTCGACGTCCACCTCGACCACCATGATCGGCCAGGGCGGCAGCATCAATTTCCCGGTCGTCCCCAGCCCGCAGGAGGCCGCGACCCTGATGACCGCTTCGGGGTACACCCGCACGGCCCCCGGCGTGTGGCAGAACGTGTTCGCGGTCGCGCTCTCGCTCCGCCTCGTCGTCGACGAGGGCGATCCATGGGCCGCATCCGCCGCCCCGCAGCTCGAGTCCCAGCTCACGAACGCCGGCTTCGCCGTCTCGATTATTCCGGCGGCGAGCGCCACCGCCGCCGGCGAGGTGCTGTCCGATGGCTCGGCGGACGTGGCACTCATGCCCCGCGCCACGTCGCCCTTCCTGAGCCAGTCCATGGCCTGGTACTCGGACCTGCTCGGCCCCCCCGGTCAGGACGGCTCACAGGACTGGAGCAACTATCAGAGCACCACGTTCGAAAACCTGGTCACCAAGGCCTCGCAGCAACTGAACCCCACGACCGCCGCGACGGACTACACCGCGGCCGACCTGCAGCTGTGGGACGACGTCGTGGCCGTCCCCCTGTTCACCGAGCCGAGTGTGCTGGTGTGGAGCCGCAAGTCCGGGGGCGTGACGCCGACGCTGACGAGCGACAGCCTCCTCTGGTACGCCCAATACTGGGCCGTCCGGGTGCCCGAGGCCACGAACAACACGACCCCGGCGCTGCCCACCCCTCCCTGACACACCCCTACCCGGAGGTCTCACGCGATCTGCTCCCTCAAGGGGTCCATTGGGCACGCGCTACGCTCTCTGGGCGCTCCTCGGAGTGGCATGCCGGTCGGAGTGGCGGAATAGGCAGACGCGCCAGCTTGAGGGGCTGGTGCCCGCAAGGGCGTGGGGGTTCAAGTCCCCCCTCCGACACGCTCCAACTCCACGCCCCGTGGATTTGGATGCCGTGGAGCAAAGTTGCCAGTCGGTTCTCCGACACGCTCCAACGCCACGCCCACCAGCGTGGAGGTGAGTTTTACCTGCTCAGAGGCTCCAACCCGCCGGTATTGGACGGTTAACCCCAGTGCTTGGTAGAGAGCAGCACGGTCTGCCTGCTCGATGACTTCGAGAAGTTCAGGCAGATTGCGGAGCATGGTCAGCGTTTCGACCACCTCATCAAAGGTCAAAGCCTGCGGGGCAGGAGGCGCCAAAGCCAAAACCGTCTCGGCGGCGGCCTTCTCCCGCTGGGTTGCCGCGATCCGCGAGGCGATCACGTCGGCCGGGATCCCCGCTTCGAGTCCGTCGAGGTGCTTGGCCAGCTTGCGGTCGCACTCCACGACCGTCGCTCGCGCCCGGGTGATCGCGGGGTCCTCGCTGTTCCTGCTGGCGTCGGCAACTACGACCTCCCGAGCAGTCGCCGCGATCCGCTCCGGCGCGTAAATCTCCGACAGCCAGCCGTCGACGTGTGGGAGCAGCCGGTCCTCACGTACGGACAGGCTCGGTGGGTGGTCGTTGAGTGGCACCGCGTAGTCGTTGCTCCGAAAGCAGCGATAGAGCGCGTTCCCGCGGACCATGTTTCCTTGGAGCTTCTTTCCACAGCAGTCGCAGACGACCAGGCCGGCAAGCGGATATCGGGATGGCTCGGCGTGCCGCACCCCGACGTGAGTCTTGCGGCGGCCGGGCGTGACCGCGTTGCTGCGCGTGTTGGCCGCAACGAGCGCCTGGACCCGATGCCAAGTTGACTCGTCCACGATGGCGTCGTAGGTCTGTACCGAGGCGGTGACCCACTCCGCCCTGGGCTGCCACTGTTGACGGATCACATGGCCGAGTGCCGGAACGTCGGGGTCGAGCAGAAGGTCCGCTTTCTTGGTACGCCCCGAGACGTGATAGCCGAGATAGCGGGGATTGGTGAGGATGGTCCGCACGACGGACATTGCCCAGGCGTGACCAGGCCGGTGGGAGTTCCGGGCCCGGTCGTGGGCTGACGGGCATGGCACGCCCTCGTTAGTCAGGACGGTGGCGATCTGCTTGTAGCCCGCACCTGCCAGGTACATGGCATAGATGCGGTCGACGACCGGGGCGGTCCCGGGGTCCGGGGCGAGTTGATGGAGCCTAGCTCCGGAGGCCGCCTTGGATGGGTTCGAATGGGGCCCTCGATCGGCAATCAGGTAGCCGTAGGGGGGACGACCACCGAGCCACCGACCGGCCTGGGCATGAGCTCGAACGGCATTGGCGACACGTAGCCGGGTGCGGTTTCGCTCTGCACGACTCATGGTGCCGTAGTTGGAGAGCGCCATGTAGTGCCCGTCATTATTTATATCGACAGCCCCGCCCAGTTCGGGTACCCACAACCCAACGCCGTAGTGGGCGAACTGGAACAGGATCCCCTCAAACTGCGTGCCGGAGAAAGCGCGCTGCGGTTCAGCGATCACCAGCGCATCCCAGCCTCGGTTCTTATCTTTCAAGTCACGGAGAATTCGGGACGCTTCGGGTCGGCGGTCCCAGGGCAAACTTCTGCTCTTGTCAATGTCGTGATACGTGGTGACGATCTCGCCATGGGGAGCGACGAGACGAGCGGCGACGTCGGTCTGCCACCGCAGGCTGTCGGCCGGGTCCTGCAGGTCGTCAGTAGAAGTACGGGCGCTGAGTGCGAACCGGATCACGCTGCCTCACATTTTCTGTCGGTCGCGCAGGGTCCGCACGATACGGGCCAGGACCGCGGCCACGGTCGGGGTTACGACGGGTGCGCCCTCGGCCTCGAACTGAACCGGCTCACGGCGGCCAGAGTCAGCCGATGGGCGACCCCCAACGGTACCCCGAGGTGCAGTGGCGAGGGGCGGATCGGTCAATTTGTCGCTGGATCCTGTTCCCACCTCAGGCCGACCTTTCGATTTCAGGTGGAACGGGTAATCCGGGGACCTCGCAGGTAGAGGTCAAGTGGGCGGCAGGAGGAGCCGGACTTTGCCGACCAATTCGTGTTCGAAGCCGAGCTTGCCCTCCTGCGCAGGATCGCAAGCTTTCATTGACCCGTCTGCGGACCTGCCAACAGCGGCCCTCCCGGTCGCTGGTTTTACACAAATCACAGCCGGGAGGCCGAAGAATTCTTGTCGTGCGGGATCTCCCTCGCGCCAAGATCTTCACCTTGGTTGACTCGTGGCCACGGACCGCTCGGTACTCACACCGGGCATCTCCATCCAATGGCGTGCCTGTTCCTCCGCGCGCCCGAGCTCAGCGGAGAGCGCCTCGGCTCGTGACGCGGCTTCGCCAAATACGTGGGCCGCGTCCGGATCGCTCGTGCAGTAGAAACCCGCGGCGTAGGTGCTGATCTCAGCCAGGTAGGCAAGTTGGGCTGCGGTCACGAGGTCTTCTCGGAAAGTGATGGCATTGTCTTGTTGACTGAGCCTGGACCTACATCGGCGAGCTCGGGAGTTAGTGCGCCAGCAACGCCACGAGCCGACGCCGTTCGGCTTTGGCTCTGGAGCCTCTTGGTCATCTCCAGCTCACAAGTCCTGGTCCGGCAGAGCCCCCGGCGGACGTCGGCCATCTGTTCGACGGAGAGAGACGATCGCTTGCCCATCTGGAGAACGGCTCCTTCATGGGACACCGTCGGAGAGCGAGCCAATCGCCCAGATGGCAGCAAAAGCGCATCCACCAATTCGGCAAGGTTCTGTATCTCCCAGTGCTCGACCACCGGCTTGCATGCGGTGAGTCGGTGATACGCGTTGGAAGCGGGAGCAGTCCCAAGGGTCTGCCATTCCATGCGGAGACGTCTGATCGTGGGGGTGTCCATGGCGGCCACGATGAACGAAAGGGTTCATGAAAACCGTAATGAAAACCTTCATGGTCGAAAGAAAATCAAACATTCTTTCCGCGCCGACAAACACCAGCTGAGAACGCTTGCGAATTTCGAGGCGCCATAAACGGCCAGCTCACGGGGTTCATGATTGGAACCATGAACCCCTTCATGACGCCCGTCGAAGCCACTCCGGTGAGTCCACGGTTTTCAGTCCGTCGAGGCGCCGGGGGACCAAGAGCCCGGTCGTTGATGCGTTGCTGGGGTGCCGCGACTTGGCTTCATGGGCGAGATCACAAGCGCCAAATGAGCCCGCACGGCCCCGTCGTCGGCCGCCCCAGAGAGTCTGGACGTCAAAAGGGCAAACCACCTGTTCACGGGGTTCATGATGCAACCATGAAGGGGTTAATGATGATCCAAAGCATGTACCTGAGCTTCCACTTCTCTCAGGTTTCGTCCAGACAAGAATCTGGGCAAACTGCCTGCTCATGGGGTTCATGATCGCTAGTGTCAACCCCTCTCTACTCGCGCCCATGGACAGAGGAACGAGCCATAGCCGACCAAGCGTCGAGGCGCTTGCGGTGAGGGGCTGACCAAATTCGTCTCCGGGTCGTCCAGAAGGAAAATGGCCAAGGGTCCGAGAAGAGCACTCCGGCGAGCTGGGGGCGGACGAGTCAGAACGATTGCCGATTCAGTTACCACCGCCCATACGTTCGGCAACGCCGGCGTGGCTGAAGCTCGACTTCTTGTCATCCACGCCCTCCAAGGGATACCTCCTTCGATCCATTGTCACTAGCTGGTCGCCGGCCGCATGAGCCACGGAGCTGCGTTGAACTACCGACTCCGCACGAGGAACGATCGCTTATGGCCCCCTTCTGACGAGGAGACTGAGTCGTAACTTCGCCCAGCAGTCTGGCCGCGTCGACCATTTGCGCCCGGACCAAAGGACCGTCTCGACCCCACTCAACCTGCGGGTAGCGATCGAGGTTAGAAAGGTCACGGGTCGGTTCCGCCGGACAGGGACCACCGCCGCCCACGGCCTCAAGCCCGGCCAAGGGCGAGAAACAATTCTTTGGGGGCAATCAGACCGAGCCGCCTACGGCGGCACTCATCACCGCGTCCCCAAACAATTCCGTCTCGACCCCAAGGGGCAGACCCTTGTCCGGGCTTGACCCCGCACGCTTTCCGGTAGTCGTCGCCGTTCATCGAACGACGCAGCGGCGTCGTTCGCAAGGAACGAAGCCAAGACGATAGGAGCGAAAACCATGAGCAACAACACGACCACGATCACGGGCAACCTGACCCGGGAACCCGAGATCCGCTACACCAAAGAGGGTCAGGCCACGGCCCAGCTGGGCATCGCCGTCAACCGGCGCTGGCAGGACCGGGCCACCCAGGAGTGGCAGGAGGCGGTGTCCTTCTTCGACGTCGTGTGCTGGCGGGATCTGGCCGAAAATGTGGCCCTTTCCCTCTCCAAGGGGATGCGCGTAATCGTCACCGGCCGTCTGGACCAGCGCAGCTGGGAAACGGAAGAGGGTGACCACCGCTCAAAGGTCGAAATCACGGCGGATGAGATCGGGCCGAGCCTGCTCTTTGCCACCGCTGATGTACAGCGGACCGCGCGCCGCCAGGAGGTATCCGAGCCTGAGTCCGAAGTCCCGTCCTGAACCGTTGGCAACGTCGGCAGCCCTCCTCGGAGGGCTGCCCGCGGTGTTCACGGTGAGCGCCATCGAAGGAGGCAGAGATGACTACGACCACCACGGCGCGGATTATTTCCATCGAGTCCGATGGCAGCCCGCCACAGAAGGCTTTCGGAGGTGGCTGGGCTTTCGGGGTCGTCTACATCCTGGCCGACGGACGCCGCCCCCATGCCAGCGACCACTGTCGCCTCAAGCGCGACGCGGTGGCGTCTATCGCCGAATTGCCGAAAGAACCCAGCCATCTCATGGAGGCTCTCTACAACGAGCTGGGCCAGTTCATCGGCACAGAAACCCACTTTCGGATCGGCGGTACTCCGACTCTCTGAGTTCCGTTGGCGACGTCGGCAGCCTTCCTCGGAGGGCTGCCCGCGGTGTTCACGGTGAGCGCCATCGAAGGAGGCACGATGCACCACACAACAGATCTGAGCAACGCCGACCGGGCGGAGTTGGCCCGGAGCGCCGTCGGCGCATTCTTGGCGACCGATCTCCGAGGAGTGCTTGGGCCAACTGACCCGATCGGTGTGGTCGGCGCCTGGGAGAGCGCCGTACGCACCGGCGACGACAAGACCGCTCTCGTGGACCTGATAGCCGACGTGTTGCACCTGGCCGATCGGCTCGGCTTTCCCCCGTCCGAGCTCACGTACCTGGCCCAGGAGCACTACCACACCGAAACCCTTGAGGAGCGGTGATGGCCTACAAGTTGAGCTTTGGCGACGGGGATGCCGACGCTGCCTTCTGGGAAAGGTTGTCGGGCTACTGCGTCCAGATCACCTCGCCCGACGGCGCGGGCGCCGACTACGAGGTAGTCGGCGGCACCACCTGGAACGAGGAGCTGGGACTGGCCACGCTCCGCGTGCGGAGCTGGGACGCCGAACTCGACGGTCCCACGGGCGAGCCGTTCGAGCTTGGACTGACCGGCGCCGAGGAGGTGCACGTCTATTGAGCCCGACGCCCGAGTCTGGGCACCTCGTGGAGGTGCCCGGGCTGGGGAATCAGCCACGAGAATGGAGAGAGATGGACGACCTGCTCCGCGTCAGGGTCGTTCGATAACGGTCCAGATCTTTCATTGGCTCTGGCCACGTCAGGCCACCAGTCGCTCGACGGCGTAGCGACGACGGCGCCGGAGATGCCCAGCCGGCACGCCGGTGAGATCGGCCACTTCGTTCAGCGACAGGCCCAATACCCTCGTCGCATAGATGACGGCGGCGTCGGCGACCTGGAGTCCATGCCCGGTCGAATCTTCGAGGACATTGGCCAAGAGCTCCTCGCCGCTCGGACCGACCGATGCCGCCAGATGGTCCAAGGCA
>PMLV01000328.1:0-169 GCA_003160635.1 Acidimicrobiaceae bacterium
TGGAGCGCGAAGGTGACCTGGCCGGCGCATCCGCCATCCGTTACGGCGAGTTGCCCGACATCGAGCGGCGCATCGTCGAAGCGACCAACGACCTCTCAAAGCTGCAGTCCGGTACCCGTTTCCTGAAGGAAGAGGTCGACCCCGAGGACATTGCCGAGGTGGTCAGCCG
>PMLV01000328.1:282-8011 GCA_003160635.1 Acidimicrobiaceae bacterium
CGAGTACATGGAGAAGCACGCCGTCAGCCGGCTGGTGGGAGCTCCTCCCGGTTATGTCGGCTACGACGAGGGTGGGCAGCTGACCGAAGCGGTGCGGCGCCGCCCCTATGCGGTCGTCCTGCTCGATGAATTGGAGAAGGCCCATCCCGACGTGTTCAACATCCTCCTCCAGGTGCTCGAGGACGGGAGGTTGACCGATGGCCAGGGCCGCACGGTCGACTTCACCAACACGGTGTTGATCATGACGTCCAACCTGGTCGGTGAGCCTTCGAGCTACTTCAAGCCGGAGTTCATCAACCGCATCGACGAGATCGTGCGCTTCCGGCCTCTCAGCCAGGCCGACCTCATGGTGATCGCCGGGGTGCAACTCGACAAGCTGCGCGGCCGGTTGACCGAGCGACGCCTGACGCTGGTGGTGGAGCCCGAGGCCGAGGCGTGGCTGGCACGCGCCGGTTACGACCCTGACTTCGGGGCGCGACCCTTGCGGAGGGTCCTGCAGCACCAGATAGAGGACCCCTTGGCGCTGGCGCTCCTCGAGGGTCGCTATCTCGAAGGTTCGACCGTCACGGTCAAGCTGGTCGATGACGCGATTGTCCTCGGCTGAACGACGCCTTGGCGCTGCTCGTGGGGACGAACGGTGCTCCATCGCCGGCCATGCCGATGAAGGCCGACGTTGAACTGCCGGCCGAGCTCCCGTCGAAGGGTGCGTCGCCGAAGGTGAAGATGCCCCCGTCGGAGGCCACCAGCCAGTAGCCACCCCCGTCGGGCGTGGGAGACATGCCCACGATCGGCTTGTTCAGATGGATGGCGCCGGTCGAGCCCAAGTAGGTGGCGTCGCCGAAGGTGAAGATGCCCCCGTCGGAGGCCACCAGCCAGTAGCCACCCCCGTCCGGCGTGCTGGCCATGCCCACAATGGGTTGGTTCAGATGGATGGCGCCGGTCGAGCCGAAGAAGGTGGCGTCGCCGAAGGTGAAGATGCCCCCGTCGGAGGCCACCAGCCAGTAGCCGCCCCCGTCGGGCGTGGGCGCCATGCCCACGATGGGCTTGTTGAGATGGATGGCGCCGGTCGAGCCGAAGAAGGGCGCGGCGCCGAAGGTGAAGATGCCCCCGTCGGAGGCCACCAGCCAGTAGCCCGTCACCTGGCCGGTCGTCGGGTCCGAGTACGGCGCCATGCCCACGATGGGCTTGTTGAGATGGATGGCGCCGGTCGAGCCGAAGAAGGTGGCGTCGCCGAAGCTGAAGATGCCCCCGTCGGAGGCCACCAGCCAGTAGCCACCGTCATCGCCGGTGGCGGCCATGCCCACGATGGGCTTCGCCAGAGGTGTCCCTGACATATCGCCGAGCAGCTGCGCGTCGCCGTGCGCGAACACGGCGCCGGTGGCGGTGACTTCGTAGTACCCCTCGCTGCCGGTCCCCGTCAGCACGATCACGGGTGGGGAGGCCGAGCCGTCGACGGGGGTCAGCGTGGCTTGCCGGGCCCCGAGCGCATTGGGCGAGAAGGAGACCATGACGAGGCAGGACGCTCCGGCGGCCAGGGACGTACACGTGTTCTGCCCGCCGACGATGAAGTCAAAGGGATCGGCGCCGCCGAGGGTCAGTGACGTCACCGATTCCGTCGTGGTGCCCGTGTTCTGCAGCGTGACGTTCATGAAGGCGGAGAAGTCGCCCAGCGTGGTCGGCGGGAACTGCACCGTGGTGGGTGAGGCCGACAGGGCCCTGCTCGACACCTGCGCCGCCGCCCCGGGCGCGGTCAGCGCACCCGCACTCGCGGTGCTGCCGAGGATGGGCAGTGCGAGGAGCGTCAGGAGGCCCGCCATGGCGGCCAGGGAGAATGGGCGCTTCTTTGGTGTGGTCACCCGGCCACACTAGAGGCGGAGGGCCCCGGTCGCCTGCCCTTCGCCGCGCCCACTTCCCACCTGGGCCCGGTTACGACCACACCCGAGCCTACGGCAACGGGTATGAAGAGGCCGCCCGGCACGCGGCGCCACGACCAATTCCGGCGACCCGCCCCGGGGCGCTACAATTGTGCGTAATCCGACAGAGCGAACGGAGATGACGCGTGCCCGCAACCGTGGTGGTGGGGACCCAGTGGGGCGATGAGGGGAAGGGCAAGCTCACCGACCTCCTGGCCCGGGAAATGCACATGGTGGTGCGCTACCAGGGCGGTCACAACGCCGGCCACCGTATCGTCGTCAACGGCGAGGCCTTCGCGCTGCAGCTGGTTCCCAGCGGAATCCTCTACGACCACATCACGCCGATGATCGGCAACGGCGTGGTGGTCGACCCCGCCGTCCTGCTGGCCGAGCTCGACAGCCTCATCTCCAAGGGTGTCGATACGAGCCGCATGGTGGTCAGTGGCAACGCGCACCTCATCATGCCCTACCACCAGGAGCTGGACCGGGTGACGGAGCGCTTCTTGGGCAAGAACGCCCTCGGCACGACCAAGCGCGGCATCGGCCCGGCCTATGCCGACAAGGCCACCCGGGTCGGGCTGCGCGTGCAGGACCTCTTCGACCCCAAGATCTTCCGCCAGAAGCTCGACGTGGTGCTCAAGGAGAAGAACGCCATATTGGCCAAGGTCTACAACCGCCTCCCGCTTTCGGCCGAGGACATCGCCAACCGGTACCTCAACGAGTACGCGCCCCGGATCGAGCCCATGGTGGGCGACACCGTGGGCCTGATCCACGACGCGCTCGACGCCGGCCGGTCGGTCCTCCTCGAAGGGGCCCAGGCCACCTTCCTCGATCTCGATCACGGGACCTATCCCTTCGTCACCTCGTCCAATCCGGTGGCCGGCGGTGCGTGCACCGGCTCGGGCCTGGGGCCGCGGGACATCGACCGTGTCATCGGCATCGCCAAGGCTTACGTCACCCGGGTGGGGGCCGGCCCCTTCCCGACCGAGCAGGACAACGACACCGGGAACCTGCTGGTCGAGCGCGGCCACGAATTCGGGACCAACACGGGCCGCCGCCGCCGCTGCGGGTGGTTCGACGCCGTCATGCTGCGTCAGGCGGTGCGTCTCAATTCCCTGACCGAGGTGGCGCTCACCAAGCTGGACGTCCTCGATACGTTCGAGACCGTCAAGGTCTGCGTGGCCTACGAGGCGGACGGCGTGCGCTACACCCACCTGCCGTATCACCAGTCGACGTTCCACAACGTGACGCCGATCTACGAAGAGCTTCCGGGTTGGCGCACCGATCTGACGTCGGCCACCGCGCCGGCGGACGTACCCGAGGCCGCCCGCAACTATGTGACCTTCCTGTCCGAGCAGATCGGCGTGCCGGTGCGACTCGTCGGGGTGGGCCCGGGCCGCGAGCAATTCGTGTCCTTCGCCACGGCGTGAGGGGGCGGCGCCCCTTGAAGGTCGGCATCCGATGAAGGTCTGCGTGGTCGGCAGCGGCGGGCGCGAGCATGCGCTGGCGCATGTCCTCTCCCGGACGGCCGACGTCGTGGTCAGCCCGGGCAACCCGGGCATGGCGGATCCCATTCGCGTCACCGGGCGACCGGTCCACGAGATCGAGGCCGACCTGGTGGTCATCGGGCCCGAGGCGCCGTTGGTCGACGGGCTGGCCGATCGGTTGCGCGCCGAGGGCCGTGCCGTGATGGGTCCCGGTGCCGCCGGTGCACTCTTAGAAGGCTCCAAGGGCTTCATGAAGCAGGTGCTGGCGGAGGCCGGCGTGCCCACCGCCCGCTTCGCGGCCTTCGGGGCGGCACAGCGTGACGAGGCGTTGGCCTACGTGCGCCGCGTGCCGGGCCCCTGGGTGGTCAAGACCGACGGGTTGGCGGCCGGCAAGGGTGTCCTCGTGGCGCGCACCCTCGAGGAAGCGGAAGCCGATGTGGCGGCCAAGCTCTCGGGTACGGCTTTCGGCGCAGCGGGGCATCGCATCGTCATTGAGGAAGCGCTCGAGGGCGAGGAGTGCTCCCTGCTCGTGCTCTTCGACGGCACCACGGCGGTCCCGCTGTTGCCGGCGCAGGACTTCAAGCGGGTCGGTGACGAGGATCGCGGTCCGAACACCGGGGGCATGGGTGCGTATGCGCCGATGCCGCACATCGCGGAGGCCCAGATCGACGCCATCATGGCCACCGCGGTGGAACCGCTCATCGCCACCTTGCGGGCCCGGGGCATCGACTACCGCGGGGTGCTCTATGCCGGGCTCATGCTCGGTGACGATGGGCCGAAGGTCATTGAGTACAACGTCCGCTTCGGCGATCCCGAAGCGCAGGTGGTGCTCCCGCTGCTCTCGTGCGACGCGGCCGAGCTGTTCATGGCCGTCGCCACGGGCACGCTCCAACGGATCCCGAGCCCGACGTTCTCCGCTGACGCCGCTGTCTGCGTGGTGCTGGCCTCTCCCGGATACCCCGAGGCCCCGCGGACCGGTGACCCCATCGCGGGATTGGATGCGTCGGGTCAATCCACTGCCGGCGGCGCGGGGGTGACGGTGTTCCATGCCGGCACGAGCCGGCCCGATCCGGCCGGGCCCTTTCTCACGTCGGGAGGAAGGGTCCTCGGGGTGACGGCGCTGGCACCCACGCTCCAGGCGGCGCGCGCCAAGGCCTATGCCGCGCTCGAGCCGATCCATTGGGACGGCATGCTGGTCCGGGGCGACATAGCTGCCCGCGCCGCCGGTGACCCGGTGGGCGGCGGGGCCCCCGATGAGGCAGAGGAGCTGGTCCGATGATTCCCCGATACTCGCCACCCGACATGGCCGCCCTCTTCACCGACGCCGCCCGCTTCGGGCTGTGGCTCGAAGTCGAATTGCTGGCCACCGAGGCGCAGTCTTCCGTGGGTGTGGTGCCGCCGGAGGATGCCGCGACGTGCCGGGCCAAAGCGCCGACCGTCGATGACGTCTTCGTCGCCGACGTGCTCGAGCGGGAGCGGGTGACCGACCATGACGTGGCGGCGTTCGTCGATGTCGTCCAGGACCGCATCGGCGCGCCCGCCGGCTCGTTCATCCACTACGGGCTGACCTCCTCGGACGTGGTGGACACCGCGCTCAGCGCCACGCTCACGCGCGCCGCCGATCTTCTCCTGGTCGACCTCGATCGCTTCGTCGACGCGCTGCGCACACGCGCGCTGGAACTCATGGACGTTCCCGTGACCGGTCGCACACACGGCATGCACGCCGAGCCGACCACCTTCGGGGCCAAGTTCGCGCTGTGGGCCCTCCAGGCCGATCGCGACCGCCGCCGCCTGCGTCAGGCCCGTGAGGCGATCGCCGTCGGAAAGCTCTCCGGCGCCGTCGGCACCTACTCGAACATCGACCCAGCGGTCGAGGCGCACGTGTGCGCCGCGCTCGGCCTAAAGCCGGTGCCGGCGACGCAAGTGATCGCCCGCGATCGCCACGCTGAATACCTGTGGGCCTGCGCGTCCATCGGCGCCACCGTGGAGCTGATGTGCACGGAGATCCGTCACCTGGCCCGTAGCGAGTTGGGTGAGGCGGAAGAGCCGTTCGGAGCGGGGCAAAAAGGCAGCTCCGCCATGCCGCACAAGCGCAACCCCATTCTCTCCGAGCGCCTGTGCGGCCTGGCCCGCCTGTTGCGGGGCTACCTGGGCGCCGGCCTCGAAGATGTGGCCCTGTGGCACGAGCGCGACATCTCGCACAGTTCGGTGGAGCGGGTCGCCCTGCCCGACGCATCCCTGCTGACGTGTTACCTGCTGCGCAAGGCGACGGGCCTCGCCTCCGGATTGGTCGTGCATGCCGACCGGGCACTCGACAACCTCACCAACGGCAGCTTCGGCCTCGTCTTCAGCCAGTCGGTCCTCTTGGCGTTGGTGTCAGCCGGGCTCACCCGCGACGAGGCCTACCGCATCGTCCAGCGCGACGCCCGCACCGCGTGGTCCGAGCGGAGGCACTTCCGCCAGATCTTGAAGGCGGACCCCGACGTCACCCTCACCGACGCACAGCTCGACGAGGCCTTCGACCTCACGCGAACGCTGCGTCACGTCGATCGCTTCGCCGACGCGGTCACCGCCCTGCCGTGAGGGGGGCGTCGTGACGATCGACCTGCCGCAGATCCACTCGGGGAAGGTGCGCGAGCTCTATGACGCCGGTGACAACCGCCTTCTCATGGTGGCGTCGGACCGGGTGAGCGCCTTCGACGTGATCATGGCCGAGCCGATCCGGCACAAGGGCCGCGTGCTCACCGCCATGACCGTGTTCTGGTGCAACGAGATGTCCGACGTCGTCCCCGGCACGCTGCTGGCGGTCGATCCCGGTGAGATCGAAGCGAGGCTTGCGGGGATCAGCCTCCCTGCGGAGTGGGACGGCCGGGCCATGTTGGTGCAACGCGCCGAGATGCTCCAGATGGAGTGCATCGTGCGGGGCTACCTGGCCGGCCAGGCGCACGAGGAGTACGTGAAGTCGGGCACCGTGCACGGTGCCCCCATGCCGGCCGGCCTCAAGCTGGCCGACCGCTTGGTCGAGCCGATTTTCACGCCTTCGACGAAGGCGGCCGAGGGCCACGACGTGAACATCGACTTCGCGCAGGCGGTCAACCTGGTCGGTGTGGCCGCGGCGGAGGCGGCGCGGGACATCTGCCTCGAGCTGTACCGCCGCGCCGCCGCGCGCGCCGCCGATGTCGGCTTCATCCTGGCCGACACCAAATTCGAGCTGGGTTACGTCGACGGTGTCCTGTGCCTGTGCGACGAGGTGTGCACGCCCGACTCCTCGCGCCTGTGGCCGGCCGACCAGGTGGTTCCCGGGCACACCCCACCCGCCTTCGACAAGCAGCCCCTGCGCGATTGGCTGGCCGGGCAACCATGGGACCGCACGCCGCCCCCTCCGCGTCTTCCGGCCAGCGTGACGACCGCCCTCTCGGAGCGGTACGTGGCCGCCTACGAGCGAGTCACCGGACTGGCACTCGACGACTGGTACGGTGCGACAGCATGAGGTTCCAGGCGCGGGTGGAGGTCCAGTTGCGACCCGGCATCGCCGATCCCGAGGGTGCCACCATCGAGCGGGCGCTGCCTGCGCTGGGCTTTGACGGGGTGCTCCACATGCGGGCCGGGCGTTCCTTCAGCTTCGAGGTGGACGCGCTCGACGAGGATGCGGCACGCACGAAGGCCACCGAGCTGGCCGACCGGTTGTTGGCGAACCCTGTCATCGAGGAGAGCCGGCTCGAGCTCGTGCTCCTCGGGAGCTGAGATGGCACCGCGGGTCGGGGTCGTCGTCTTCCCGGGAACCAACTGCGAGCACGACGTCGTCCAGGCCATCGAGAGGCTCGGTGCCCGGGGCGAACTGCTCTGGCACGGCGCCTCCAGTGTGGGCTCCGTCGACGCGGTCGTGCTCCCGGGCGGGTTCGCCCATGGCGACTACCTGCGTCCCGGGGCCTTGGCCCGTTTCTCGCCCATCATGGAGGCGGTGACCCGATTCGCCACCGACGGCGGGCCGGTCGTCGGCATTTGCAACGGCTTCCAAGTGTTGACCGAAGCCGGACTGTTGCCCGGTGCCCTGCAGAAGAACGGCCACCTCCGCTTCTTGTGCCAACCAGCTCGCCTGCAGGTGAGCTCCACCGCGTCGGTGTTGACCGGGCTGGCCGAGGTCGGCGAGGAATTGGTGATCCCGATCAACCATTTCTCGGGGAGCTACGTCTGCGACGAGGAGACGTTGCGCCGGCTGCACGACGAGGATCGCGTCGTGTTGCGGTACCTGGACAATCCCAACGGCTCGGTCGACGACATCGCCGGCATCACCAACGAGGTGGGCAACGTCGTCGGGTTGATGCCCCA
>PMLV01000328.1:8028-61920 GCA_003160635.1 Acidimicrobiaceae bacterium
TGCTTTTCCAGCGCGCTCAAGTCCTTCACCTTGGCCACCCGTAGCCGCTCGTCCGTCAGATCCTTTTGTTCCTGCAGGAGATGCAGCTTTGTCAGGGCGTCGGCGCCGGCGAGTTGTGCCTCGATCGCCGCCAGGCGTTTGTCGATGGAGGCGGGTGTGCGCTTCCGGCCGCGCTTGGGTTTCGACGTCTCCAGTGCTTCGAGGTAATGGCGGACGCAGGCGCTCTCTGCGCGTCCCCGGGCCAACGCCGCTTTGTGGCCGGTGCTCATTGGCTTGCGAGGCTCCGGGGCTTTTGCTTTTGCCATGCTTCCATTGTGACCCCTTCGGGTCACGCCCGTCCCCACCTTTGACGACATTTCGAGGGGCATTGGGGTAATTCCGCAAGGGCCATTTCGCCAAATGAGCCATCTCCATCCACCTTCTCGCCGCCGTTTCTCTGTACATTTTGAAGGCTGGGGTGGTGGGGCACCCCGATTGCAACCAGAAGACACCGGGCTTGCCACGACGAGGGATCAGGCTGATGACATGGTGAACAATCCGGTGAAAAAGGTCACGGAGGGTGACACGAACACCGCGCTGCCGCACCTCAAGGCGGGCCGCGAAGTGGGCTGGATCTTCGCAAACGGAGAGGCCGTCGCCATCGAACGCCATGAGTGCGAGGACCGCCTGAGCGAGGATGCCCGCTGATCCTCACGGTGCGGGTCCGCTCCACCGGCCCGTGTCTGATTGAACCGTGTCTGACTGACCCCGCGTCTGACTGACCCGTCGGCGATCCGGCGAGTGGCCGATCGGCCCGGTCCCGCCCACTAAGTTGGGGGGCACCATGACTCCCGCCGCCGAGGAGCCCGTGCCGGACCCTCTGCTCCATCGAGCGCTCGGCCTGACCGACGACGAGTTCGAGGCCGTGGGCAAGATCCTCGGCCGGCCGCCCAACCACCTCGAACTGGCGCTGTACGCCGTCATGTGGAGCGAGCACTGCTCCTACAAGTCGTCCCGCATGCACCTGAAGCGGCTGCCGACCGAGGGGCCCAAGGTCCTGGTCGGCCCGGGCGAGAACGCCGGCGTGATCGACGCCGGGGACGGCATCGCCATCGCCATCCGCATCGAGAGCCACAACCACCCGTCGGCGATCGAGCCGTACCAGGGAGCGGCCACCGGGGTCGGGGGGATCTTGCGCGACATCTTCACCATGGGTGCGCGCCCCTTGGCCATCATGGATCCGCTGTTCTTCGGCTCGCCCGACGANNTGGCTGATGGAGGGCGTGGTGAGCGGGATCTCGGGCTACGGCAACTCGGTCGGCGTGCCCACCGTCGGTGGGGAGCTGACCTTCGATCACTGCTACGCCCAGAACCCGTTGGTCAACGTCCTGTGCATGGGCGCGCTCCCCACGGACCGGCTGGTGCTCGGCATCGCCTCGGGCCCCGGCAACCTGGCCGTGCTGCTCGGCAGCAGCACCGGCCGGGACGGCATCGGCGGGGTCAGCGTGCTGGCGTCGGCCGGGTTCGCCGGCGCCGACGGCGCGGCAGCGGCTGACGACACCAAGCGGCCGAGCGTGCAAGTGGGAGACCCGTTCGAGGAGAAGCGCCTCATCGAGGCGTGCCTCGAGCTCTTGGACAAGAAGCTCGTGGTGGGCATCCAGGACCTCGGCGGTGCCGGCCTGGCCTGCGCCACCAGCGAGACCGCCGGCCGCGGTGGTGTCGGCATGGATGTCGATGTCACCGCCGTCCCCCTGCGGGAGGAGGGGATGGAGCCCTGGGAGGTGATGACCAGCGAGAGCCAGGAGCGCATGCTGGCCATCGTCACCCCCGATTCCTGGGCCGCCGTGGCCGAGATCTGCGCCACATGGGAGGTGCGGGCGACGGTCGTCGGCAAGGTGACCGCCCCCGACCCCGCCGAGGGCGGGCGCTTGCGCATCCGCGACGGATTTGACGGGGCGATCCTCGCCGACGTCCCCGCGGCGTCGCTCTCCGACGACGCACCGCTCTACGACCGCCCGCGTCGCCGGCCCGCGGCGCAGGCGTCGCAGGCCGTCGTCCCCCCCGAGGACTGCGCCGCCGATCTGCTGAGCCTGCTGCGGTCGCCGCGCTGGGTCTATCGCCAGTACGACCATCAACTCTTCTTGAACACGGTGGTGGGCCCGGGCGGTGACGCCGCGCTGCTGCGGCTGGCGGGGCCCGGCCTCCCACCCTCAGCGCGCGGGGTGGCGGTGACGACGGACTCCAATCCCCGCTACTGCGCCCTCGACCCTCGGCTCGGCACGGTGCTGACCCTGGCCGAGGGGGTGGCCAATCTGGCGTGCGTCGGCGCGACGGCGGTGGCCGTCGTCAATTGCCTGAACTTCGGCAACCCCGAGCATCCCGAAGTGATGTGGCAACTCTCCGAGTGCATCGACGGCCTGGCCGAGGCGTGCCGGGCCCTGTCGCTCCCGGTCATCGGCGGCAACGTCAGCCTCTACAACGAGAGCGGTGGCGCGGACATCGACCCGACGCCCGTGCTCGGGGTGCTCGGCCTGGTCGATGTGCTCGTCGCGCCGCCGCCCGGTTTGGCCTGGGAGGAGGGGGACACTCTCGTCCTCCTCGGCACCCGCGCCGCGCCGGACGGGTCGTTTTCCCTCGAGGGTTCCCGTTGGGCGACGGAGCGCCGCCAGCACCGGAGCGGGACGTTGCCCGCCGTAGATCTGGAACGTCACGCCACGGCATGCGCCTTCGTGGCCGGGCTGGTCGGCACCATCGTCTCGGGTGACCACGAACCGCCGTTGCTCAGCGCCGTGCACGACGTCTCGTCCGGCGGGTTGGCCGTGGCCCTGGGGGAGATGGCGGTGAGCGCCGGCACGGGCTGCGCCGTGGCGCTCGACGACCCGTCCGAGCTCTTCACGGAGGTGCCGTCGCGTTTCGTGGTGGCCACGGCCATGCCCGACGACCTGTGCACCCGGGCTGAACACCTCGGCCTGGCGGCATTCGTCCTGGGCCGGGCCGGGGGCGACCGTGTGGTGGTGGGGGATCTGCTGGATCTTCCCGTCGAGGCCTTGCGCGAGGCTCACGAGGGCAACCTGGCCCGGCTGGTAGGAGACTCATGAGGGTGCACGCCTGTGCGAGAATGAGCGCACCGTGAAGGAAGCCTGCGGTGTCTTCGGTATCTACGCCCCCGGGCGGAAGGTGGCCAACCTCACCTTCGACGGCCTGTTCGCGTTGCAGCACCGCGGCCAGGAGTCGGCCGGCATGGCGGTCAGTGACGGCAACACGGTCACGGTGGTCAGGGACATGGGTCTGGTGGCCACCGTCTTCGACGAGCGGACGCTCTCGGGCCTGCAGGGACACCTGGCCATCGGCCACACGCGGTACTCGACGCACGGGGCATCGGATTGGGACGGCGCGCAACCCGTCTACCGGCCCGTCGGGCGGGCCGGGTTCGCCCTCGGTCACAACGGCAATCTGACCAACACCACCGAGCTGGCGGAGAAGGTCGGCATGTTCCCCGGCTCGATCGTCTCGGACAGCGACGTGGTGGCCGAACTGTTGGCGCACGCCTTCCCCGAGACCGAGGAGCTCTCCGCCGCGCTGCAGGCCGTCCTGCCCATCGTCGAGGGAGCGTTCTCCTTCGTCCTCATGAACACGCAGAAGCTCTTCGGTGTGCGCGACCCCTACGGTTTCCGTCCCCTGTGTCTGGGCCGCCTGGGCCCGGCCGACGCGCCGGAGGGTTGGGTGCTGGCGTCCGAGTCACCCGCACTGAGCGTGATCGGCGCTTCCTTCGTCCGCGAGATCGCCCCGGGAGAGTTGGTGGTGATCGACGAGGAAGGGCCACGCAGCGTGAGCATCCCGTGGCTCAAGGAGGTGGGGCCACGGCTGTGCATCTTCGAGTTCGCCTACATCGCGCGACCCGACAGCAAGCTCTACGGGCGCGAGGTCCACGCCACCCGTTGCCGCATGGGCGAGCTGCTGGCCGCGCAAGCGCCGGCCGAGGCCGACCTCGTCATGGGCGTGCCCGAGTCGGGCGTCCCGGCGGCGGAGGGGTTTGCCCGGGCCAGCGGCATCCCCTACGGGCAGGGCCTGGTGAAGAACCGCTACATCGGTCGGAGTTTCATCGCCCCCGACCAGCAGGCTCGGGGCGATGCCGTGCGGCGCAAGCTCAATCCCCTCCCCGAGACCGTCAACGGGAAGCGCCTGGTGGTCGTCGACGACTCGATCGTGCGCGGCACCACCCAGCGCTCGGTGGTGCGCATGCTGCGCGAGGCCGGTGCCACCGAGGTCCACCTGCGCATCTCGTCACCTCCCTGGCGGTGGCCCTGCTTCTATGGCATCGACACACCGTCGACCGACGAGTTGTTGGCGGCCAACCACACCATTGAGGAGATCACCGAGATTCTCGGGGTGGACTCGCTGGCGTATATCAGCGTGGAGAACCTCAAGGCGGCCATCGGTGCCGATGGCGGGTTCTGCGACGCCTGCTTCACCGGTGACTATCCCACCGCGTTGCCGACCTCGACGCCCGTGCTGTTCCGTGTCCGGGAGAAGCCGGTGGCGTATCAAGCGGTCCTTCCCGGAGTCTGACCCGAGTGGCTGAGGGCGAGGCCCGGGGATCGGGGCCCGCGGCGCCGGCAGGGGCCACCTATGCCGGGGCCGGCGTCGACATCGCCGCCGGCGATCTGGCCGTGGAGAAGATGATGGGCCTCGTGCCCGGGATCGGCGGCTTCGGGGCGCAGTTCCCGCTCGATACGACCCGTTTCACCAACCCGGTGCTGGTCTCGTCGACCGACGGCGTGGGCACCAAGCTCATGGTGGCCCAGGCCTCCGGTCGCTATGGCACCGTGGGCATCGACCTGGTGGCCATGTGTGTCGACGATCTGGTCTGTCTCGGAGCCGAGCCGCTCTTCATGCTCGACTACATCGCCACCGGCAAAGTGGATCCCGATCGCATCGCCACCGTCGTGGGCGGCGTCCAGGACGGGTGCCGTCAGGCCGGGTGCGTGCTGATCGGGGGCGAAACGGCGGAGCACCCCGGTGCGATGGCCCCCGACGACCTCGACATCGCCGGCTTCGCGGTGGGAGCCGTCGACGGCACCCGGATGCTCGGACCCGCACGCGTCAGGGCGGGCGACGTCATCATCGGCATCCCCTCGCCGGGCTTGCGCTCCAACGGCTACACGCTGGCCCGCCACGTGCTGCTCGAGCGGGCCGGGCGCAGCCTGGGCGACCCGGCGTGGGAAGGGGCCACGCACACGCTGGCCGACGAGCTCTTGGCGCCCTCGGTGATCTACACGCCGGGCGTGCTGGCGGTCCGGGCCGCGCTCGAGGGCGCCGAGCTCGATGGATCCGGTGACGGGTTGCATGCGTGCGCCCACATCACGGGCGGTGGGATCGTCGGCAACCTGCCGCGGATCCTCCCCGACGGCATGGGGGCCGAGCTCGCACGCGGGTCATGGGTCGAGCCGCCGATCTTCGCCGAGATCCAGCGGTTGGGGTCGGTCGAGGAGGCCGAGATGGACCGTGTCTTCAACCGTGGCGTCGGCATGGCCCTCGTGGTGGCGGCCTCACGGGCCGACGCCGCGCTGGAGGCGGCGGCGCACGCCGGATTGCCCTCGACGGTCATCGGCACCGTCGTCGCAGGACCACATGCGGTGGTCATCCGATGAGTGGCGCCGACGACTTCCCCGAACTGTGCGCCCACATCTTGGAGCACTCGGTGCGCCGCGGCGATTTCGTGCTCAAGTCGGGACGTCACAGCAGTTGGTTCATCGACTCCAAGCAGACGGTGTGCCGTCCCGAAGCGATGCTGCTCGTGGCCGATGCGGTGCTCTCGGTCATGCCGGACGAGGCCACGGCGATCGGGGGACTGACCATGGGGGCCGACCCGGTGGCCTTCGTCACCGCGGGCGTGGCGGCCACCCGGGGGCGCCTGCTCAACGCGTTCAGCGTGCGCAAAGAAGTCAAGGACCACGGCGGCGGCGGGCGCATCGCCGGCGCCTTGGACCCGGGCGACAAGGTCGTGGTGACCGAGGACACGGTGACCCGCGGCACCTCGCTGCTCGAAGCGGCCTTGGCCATCCGCGAGGCCGGGGCCGAGCCGATCCTGCTGGTGGCCGTGGTCGACCGCGGCGGCACGGCGGCGGCCATGGCCGCGGCACAAGGCTTGGCGTTCCGGGCCATCCTGACCGCGCCCGACCTCGGCTTCGACTACGAAGGGGCCTGAAGGCCGCCCCTGAGGACCGCCCCGCTCGCCTACTTCGACGTCGAGCCCCGGCGACGCACCAAAGAGTCCACGGTGACCGCGGCGAGTAACACCACGGCCGTGGCGATCTCCTCGCCCGCCGTGCTGACGCCGATGAGCGCCAACCCGTTCACGACGGCCGCGATGAGGACGCCGCCCAAGAGCGCGTGGACCGCCTTGCCGTAGCCACCGAAGAGGCTGGCGCCACCGATGACCGCGGCCGCGATGGCATAGAGCACATAGGTCGAGCCGTCGTACCCAACCGAGATCGAACCCAGGCGGGAGGCGAACACGAGCCCGCCGAGACCGGCGGTGAAGGCGGACAGGGTGAAGGCGACGGTGCGGATCCATTGCACTCGGATACCGGCCCGCCGGGCCGCCTCGGGGCTGGCCCCGATGGCGTACATGTAGCGGCCGGTCCGCGTCTTGCCCAGCAACAGGGTCCAGGCGACGACGAGGAGGAGGACGAGCGGGAGCACCCAGGGCACCCCTTTGAGGGGCACCAGGTTGCCGCGGTTGAGGTTGCACACAATGACAAGAAGGGCCCCGGCCAGTGCCGCCACCACAATGGTGAGCACCGCGATGCTGAGCGGGGGTGCGCTGAGGTTGCGCGCGCGCCGGCGGGTATTCCGGGTGATGGTGACCAGAGCGTAGAAGGCGACGGCCACCACGAGGACGATCCAGCTGGCGGCGACGCTCATGTTGCCGTTGACCAGGTTGTAGAGGGGACCGCTGGTGGGGAGGCCGATCACGCCGCCCACCGCGCCGTGGAACGAGTCAAAGAGGAAGATCAGCACCCCGCCGAGGCCGAGGAGGCTGGCGAGAGTCACCACGAACGACGGCAGATGCAGCCGGGTGATCAAGAGGCCCTGGAATGCGCCGAGGACGGCGCAGGCCAAAAGGCCGACGATCACGGCCGCCCACCAGGGCCAGCCATAGGAAGGGGAGATCAGGGCCAGGGTGATGGTGGCGCCGATGCCGGCCACGAAGCCGACCGAGAGGTCGATCTCGCTCAGAATCAGGACGAAGGTCTCGCCCAGGCCCAACGTCACGAAGAAGGCCGCCTGCACCAAGAGGTTGACGATGTTGCCGGCCGAGAGGAACTTGGACTGCTGGACCTGGAAGATGATGACGATGAGGACGAGGCCGAGCAGGATCGGCAGGGCACCGCTCTCGCCGTTGCGGATCCGCTTCACCCACGCTCTGATGTACTCCCCGAGCGAGTCGGCCAGGAGCTCGGGTGCGGCGGTGACGACGTCCAGCGACGGCTCTTCGTCGTCGTGGTGAAGAGCCGGACTCGGCTCGGATGCCGTTTCCGCCCCTCAATGCCAGTTGCTCAGGGGGGAGGTCCTGGTTATCGTCTTCCTCCCGCCGAGCTGAAGGCGCGGACCATCCCGGCCCGCCACCGGGTCAGATCGGGGTAGTGGGCGGCCGGCGTCTTGCCGAGCCGCACCACCATGAGGTCGAGCGACGGGCAGAGGGAGATCGACTGCCCCTCGTAGCCCAAGGCCCGGAAGGTCCCGAGGGTGTCTCCCTCCACGCCCCACCAGTGCGCGCCGTACGGCCCGTCCTCGGGGTCGTACGACTGCATGGTGCGGCCGTAGTCCACCCACCCTTGCGGGAGCAGGCGGGTGCCGTCCCACACGCCGTCGCGCAGGTAGAGCAAGCCGAAGCGGGCGAAGTCGCGCGCCGTGGCCCGGAGGTAGGAGGAGGCGACCCAGGTCCCTGCGGCATCGAGCTCGGGCGTCGCACTGTGCATGCCGAGGGGAGCGAAGAGCCGCTCGCGCAGGAACCGTTCGTACGACGGGCCCGGACCAACCAGGCGGGCCACGACGGACGAGATGATGTTGGAGGTCCCCGAGGAGTAGTTGAAGCGTTCGCCCGGAGGGGCGGCCAGAGGACGGTCGGCCGCGAAGTGGGCCACGTCGGCCTGCCCGGTGCCGAAGAGCATCTCGATGACATCGGACACCCGCTCGTCCACGTAGTCCTCCACGAACGCGAGCCCGTCGCGCATGGCCAACAAATGGCCCAGCGTGATGGCATGGCGGGGGTCGCCGGCCGCCGCCCACTCCGGGACAGCGGCCGGCGCGTCGATATCGAGGCGTCCGTCCCCGACGAGCATCCCGGCCACGGCGTGCAACATCGACTTGGCCATGGACCAGCTCAACAGAGGTGTCTGCGCCGTCACCGGCTCGGGCGGGCGGTCGAAATGCTCGAGCCGGCCCTGATAGCGCTCGGCGACCACCCGGCCCTGATGCACGACCACGACGGCGAACGTGGTGGCGAGCGGTCCCGCGTCGTCGCACACCTCGTCGAGCAGCCCGTCGAGCACCACCGCTGCGGGTGGCGCACCCTCGGGCCATTCCACCGTCGGCCAGGGGGCGCCGCAGGGTTGGGGCGGCAGCGGGACGAGGGTCACGGCCCCGGGCTCACGCCGGACGGGCGAGCAGGAGGTCGAGGGTCAGGCCTTCGGGCATCGGGACGAAGCCGCGATCGATGAGGGCGCGCAGGACGCCCTCCCACGACGGTCGGGAGGCCACCAGCGCGCGCACCTCGGCCGACGCCTCGTCGATCCGTCCCACGCCGATCAGCGCTCCGATGTGGCTGAGGAGAAGGTTGCCCTCACCGGGGAGAAGGGCCAGTCCCGCGTCGGATCCGGCCAGCGCGCCGGACACGTCGCCTTGCACCAGCGCTTCTTCGGCCACGTCGCACAGGTGGTATGCCTCTGCCACCCGGACGAGGCGCGCCAACTCGCCCAACGGATCCTCGTGGTGGTCGACCCGGACATCGGTCAGCACCCCCTGCCACGGATGCTCGTGCCGCCTGCCCTCGACGACGATCAGCGCCGCCGACATCTGTCCGCGCGCGTCGCCGCCCCTTGATTGGGCGGCCACCAGGGCGGCGAGCAACCGGGTGGCCACCGAGCCCGCCGTTGTCTCGAAGGCGGCGGCCATGGCCTCGCACACACCGTCGCCGGCCATCATGTTGGCCTGGGCCGAGTAGCCGTCGCCCGCCGCGTGCCCGACGTGGTCGATGCACAACGAGCCGGTGAAGGACGCCACCTCGCCGGCGGCGCTGACCAGGCCGACCTGGCGGACGTCACGGCCCTCATCGGCCTCCCGCACACGGGCCAGCGCGTCTGCGGCGGCGACCCCGTCTGCCAGCAGATCGAGGCAGCGCGGGCCGTAGCCGGGGTCGACCATGGATTGGGTGGCGACGGCGCCGACGCCCGCCCGGGCCCACGGCAGGACCGAGCCCAGGGCGAAGTAACAGCTCTGGGCGGCCACGCCGAGCTGGCCGGTGGCCGTATCGCGGGCGACGATGGAGTACGTCACGGCGCGCAGCCCACGTCGGAGAGAAACCGCAGCAGGGCGTCATTGGTCTCATCCGGCCGTTCCTGTTGCACCCAGTGTCCCGCCCCCTCGACGAGCGTCAGGCCGCGGAAGTCGGGGAGGGTACCCGCCATGGCCTCGGCCGCCCCGGGCATCATGGCGTTGACCGGGTCGCGCGAGCCGGTGAGGAAGCCGACCGGCATGGCGTAGACCGACGCCGGAATGTCGTGGCTGCGCTCCCAGTTGGCGTCCATGTTGCGGTAGAAGCTGACGGGCCCGAAGAACCCGCTCTCCTCGAACGCCTCGGCATAGACGTCCACGTCGCGCTCGGTGAGCCAGGAGGGAAGCAGCGCGGGGGCGGGGGAGAGGATGTCCAAGAACCTCGTCCCTTCGGCCGGCGCGTCGCCCAGCGCCGGGCGGCCGTCGGCCATGCCGTCACCACTGGCCGAGTAGAGCATGGTGCGCAGGAAATGGCGGGGGTCGGCCTCGAACTCCGCCTCGGCCGGGCCCACCGGTTGGAAGTAGAGGATGTAGAAGAATTTGCCCTCGAAGATCACCTTGAAGATCTCCGTCGGCGGCGCCGGAGCGTTGGTGTACGGGACGCTCATGGCCAAGATCGACGAGACGCGCGCGGGATGCAACCGCCCCATCTCCCACACCACCATGGCGCCCCAGTCGTGCCCGACGAAGGCGGCCTTCTCATAGCCGTAGTGGTCGAGGAGCCCGCACAGGTCGGCCGTCAGGTTGTCCGAGCCGTAGGCGCTCACCTGGGTCGGGCGGCTGCTCCCGCCGTAGCCTCGAAGGTCGGGAGCGAAGGCGCGGTACCCGGCCTGGCCGAGCGCCCGCAGCTGATGGCGCCACGAGTACCAGAGCTCGGGGAAGCCGTGGCACAGGACGACCGGCGGCCCGTCCTCGGGGCCGGCCGTGACCACATGGAGCTCGATCCCGTTCGTCGCCACCTGCGCATGGGCGAAGCCTGCATCGCCGGATGAGACAGTGGCGTCAGGCATTGGAGGCCTTGGCCGCTTTTTCGTCGTGGTGTTGCTGGATGGCGGACAGGACGGCGTTTCCCGCCGCGCCGATGAACTCGGGGCGGTTCTCGGCCGCCCAGTCGCGGCTGGCGGTGAGGGTGCGGGATGCATCCTGGAATTGCGGCGCCACGTAGCGGGCGAAGAGCTCGTAGGAGCGACGGGTGGCTGCCGTGTCCGCCCACTCGTGCCCCATGAGGAGGAAGGTGCCGAACCCGCCGGACTGGGCGCGCAGGCGGTCGATCTGGGCGATGGCGTCGTCGACCGTGCCGATGACGGCGAAGCCCGAGCCGATGAGGGCGTCGACCAGCGTGTCGAAGTCGGCGGTATTGGGCGCCAGCGGCAACGCCGCCACCCGCTGGAAGTAGTCGACCCATTGCTCGAGGCCGAAGGCCACGTCGGCCACGGCCTGCTCCTTGGTCTCGGCGATGTGCACGGGGCCGACCAGGCGCCACTTCGCCCGGTCGACGGTGGTGCCGAACTCGGCGGCCCGTTCTTCCATGACGTCCCAGTGCCCACCGAGGATGTCGAATCCCCCGGCGGCCGAGGTGGCCCCGATCGAGAGCAGGCTGCAGCCGAACTTGCCCGCCGCCCGCGGCCCGGCGGGAGAGACCTGGGCGGCCACCGCCACCTCGGGGTACGGGCGCTGGAAGGGCCGCATCTGCAGGCGCGCGCCGACCAGCCTGAACCAGTCCGTCTCCATGGTGACGGGCTCTTTGCCCTCGAGGAGCAACAAGATCGCCCCGAGGGACTCCTCCATCATGTCGCGCTGCTTCGCCGGGTCGATGCCCATCATGAAGGCGTCCGACGGCAGCGCGCCGGGGCCCACCCCGATCATGAGACGCCCCCGGGTCAGGTGGTCCAACAGCACCAGGCGGTCGGCCAGCATGAACGGGTGGTGGTACGGCAGCGACGACACTCCGGTGCCGAGGCGGATGTGCCTGGTGCGCTGTGCCGCGGCGGCGATGAAGACCTCGGGGGAGGCGATGATCTCGTAGCCGGCTGAATGGTGCTCGCCGATCCAGGCCTCGTTGAATCCGAGCTGGTCGAGGTGTTCGATCAGCTGCAGGTCGCGCTCGAGCGCGAGCGTCGGGCTCTGGCCCACGGGATGGAACGGGGCCAGGAAAATGCCGAAATTCAGGTGATCACCGGCATCGATGGTCGTCATGGTTGGTGTGGTCCTCTCGGTGGAGATGGGTCGGGTGGCGGCCGGTGCTTACGGATGCACCAGAATCTTGCCGTGCTCGCCCGGCGTGCGCAGGGTCTCGAACGCGCCGGGCGTGCCGGCCAGATCGACCGATGAGGTGACGAGGAGGTCGGCTCCGGGGATGCCGCCCCCGAGACGTCCCAGCGTGGCCGCGAACTCGGCCGGCCCGTAGCCGAACGAGAAGCGGAATTCGATCTCCTTGACCACCGCCATGAAGGGTTCGATGGTGTCGCTGTGCATGCACACGCCGACGACCACGATGCGGCTGCGCGGTGGGGCGTCGGCGATGAGCGACTGCAACATGCCGGGCACGCCGACCGCTTCGAAGATGACCGGGTCGGTGATCTCCTGGCCGAACATCTCAGCGCCGGCCCGCTCCATCACGGTCCGGGCCACGCCGAAGGAGGCCCAACGGTCGTGGGGCGAGGAGGCGGCCGGATCGATGACCTCGTCGGCCCCGAAGGCCTCGGCCAGACGCCGGCGGGTGGGCGAGAAGTCGGCGGCCAGCACGGGACCGTGGCCCCGACCTTTCAAGGCGGCGATGACCGCCAGCCCGACCGGTCCGCAGCCGACGACAAGGCAGGGCTGCCCGGGCACCAGCCCCGAGAGGCCCACGGCGTGCTCGCCCACGGCCAAGGGCTCGGTCAGGGCCGCCATGTCGGTGCTGAGCGACTCGGGCACCGGGAGCAGCAGCATCTCCTGGAGTGCCATGTACTCGGCCAAGGCGCCGGGGAAGACGTTCGAATACCCGATCTGCTCGACGCCCCCGCCCCCGCCCCCGCCCCCGCCCCCGCCCCCGCCCCCGACGATGATCGGCACCGAGCAGACGCGGGTGCCCACGGGCAGGGTGCGCGAGGTGTCGGGACCGTGATCGACGATTTCGGCGCAGAACTCGTGCCCGAAGACGCAGTCGTGGGCCGGGTCGAGCGCGGGCACGCCAACCGCATCGATCAAGCCGGTGAAGTGGGTGAAGTCGGCCAGGGCATGGAGGTCCGACCCGCAGATGCCGGCGGCCAGGGAGCGGGCCACCACGTGGCCGGAGCCCGGTGTCACGTCGTCCACCTCGCCCACCACGAGCCGGCCGCCCCTGGTGACTGCAGCCCGCATCTCGCCCCCTGTTCGGGTAGATCGACCGCCACCCGGATCGTCGCTACGTTTGCCCCGGTGAGTTTCACACAAGATGCCGACGCCTGTCCCCGGCCCCGTGCCGCCTCCCGGCGGGCCGGACCCGACGCGGGCGTGGCCGCCCACCCCGGCGGCGGGTTGGACGCCGCGGCCCCAAGGGCGATGGTGTAGCGATGCCCATCCTCGAAGCCCGGCACGAACTGGCGCATCCCGTCGAGCAGGACACGGCGTGGAGCGAGTCGTACTACTTCAACGCCTATGACCCGGCCACCGACTCGGGCTTCTTCACCCGCGTCGGGATCCGCCCCAATGAGGGGACGATGGATGTCGCCGTGTCGGTCTGGCTGCCCGACGGGCGGGTGGCCGAGTACCGCTCCGTCAAGGAGCAGCACGAGATGGTCGACTCGGTGCTCGACCTCGGCGGCGTCCGCTACGAGATGCTGGCCGCCCTCGGTTCGTGGCGGCTGACCATGGACGCCGATGCGCCGGCGCGGCCCTGCACGAACGGAGCACGCCCGGCGGACGACGGCCCGGGGCCACCGCCGGCAGAGTCGGTGCGCGTCGCCTTCGACGTGCGCTTCGACGCGGTGACGCCCGCCATCGGCACCGATGGTCAGCGGGGAGCGGACGGTCACGCCGGGAGGCCGGCGTCGGCCCAGGCCGTGGCGGCGGCGGGGACGGTGGGCAAGGGCCACTTCGAACAGGCCGGCCGGTGGACCGGGTGGCTCACGGTCGACGGTGCGCGCCTGGCGTGGCAAGGGGCACATGGCAACCGGGACAAGTCGTGGGGCCCGCGCCGCTGGGGCGGGCCGAAGATGTGGCGGTGGTTCAGCATCAACGTGGGCGACGACATGCACTTCGGGGGGATCCGCCTCGGCACCGAGGCCGGTGACCTTCACCGAGGGTGGGTGTGGGACGGCGATGCGGCCACCAGCGTCGCCGAGTGGCGACTGCGCACGGAATTGGCCGACGACGGGCTGACCCACAAGGTCGTGCACCTGGCGGTGCTCGACAAGAGTGGGCGGACCTATGACCTCCGGGGTGACGTGCTGCGTGTCGCCGGCACCCGCCAGGTGAGCGGGACCGTGGTCAACGAGGGATTGGCGCGCTGGACGTACCACGACCCGGACGGAACCACCCGCACCGGCTATGGCATCTCCGAGTACCTGCATCAAACTGACGGCAGCGGGAGGCCTGTCGTCCCCGTCGAGTAGCGGATGACGCCGTCCGCCAGCTCCGTGGGCCCCCCGACCGAAGAGGTGGCTGGCGCGCTCGGGCGCGCGCTCGGCGGCGAGGTCCGCCATCTGCGCCAGGTCTCCGGCGGGGCCTCCCGCGTGACGAGCGCCTTCGATCTCATCGATCCCGACGGCACGTGCCACGCGCGCATCATCCAGCAAGACCGCGGCAAGGGCATCGCGGGTCCGGGCCGGGTGCGCGGGGAGGTTGCCCTGCTCCGGGCCGCCGGTGCGGCGGGCGTTCCGGTGCCCCGCGTGCTGGCCCACGGCGACGATGAGGCGGACGGGCTGGGCTGCGGTTGGCTGGTGGTCGAGCGCCTCGAGGGTGAGACCATCCCGCGCAAGATCCTGCGCGACCCTGAGTGGGCGGCGGCCCGCGCCGCCCTCACGGCCCAGTGCGGCCGCGCGTTGGCGGCGATCCATGCGCTCGGCCCCGAGGTCATGGAGGGACTGGCGGACCACGACCCGCTCGACGACCCGTTGTCCTTTCTCGATGCGTTGGGCGAGGTACGTCCGGCCCTCGAATTCGGTGCCCGGTGGCTCACCGTCAACCGCCCGGCCGGGTCCCGACGGGTGCCGGTGCACGGGGACTTTCGCCTCGGCAACCTCATGATCGGTCCCGCAGGGCTACGGGGCGTCCTCGATTGGGAGCTGGCACATGTGGGCGACCCGGCAGAGGACCTGGCATGGCTCTGTGCCCCGGCGTGGCGCTTCGGCGGGACGGGAGAGGTGGGCGGCTTCGGGGATGTGGCCGCGCTGCTGGACGCCTATGTGTCGGCGGGTGGTGAGGCCATCGACCCGGCGCGTCTTCGTTGGTGGTCGGTCTACGCCACGGTGAAGTGGGCCACCATCTGCGCCATGCAGGCGTCGGCCCACCTCAGCGGGACCACGCGGTCGGTCGAGCTGGCGGCCATCGGCCGTCGCGTCTGCGAAAGCGAGTGGGACCTGTTCGTTCTCCTGGGGCTGGCGCCCACCCCGCCCTGGCCCACCCCGCCCGAAGAGGCGGCCTGGCCCGATCCACCGCCGCCCTTTGGCCGTCCGACCGCCATCGAGCTCGTCGAGGCGGTACGCGAGCACCTCGAGCGCACGGCCGATGACGAGGTCGAGCGTGGGGCGCGCTTCACGGCCCGCGTCAGTCGCCACGTGCTGTCGATCATCGAGCGTGAGTTGCGGTGGGGAGCGGTCTTCACCGCAACGCACCGCCGCCGTCTCGAGGCGCTCGGTTTCGACGGCGACCGGTCGTTGGCCGGCGCCATCCGCTCCGGTGCGTGCGATGCGGCGTGGACTGCGGTCGGCCGCGCCCTCGCCGCGTCGGCGCGCGACCAGTTGGTGGTGGCGAACCCGGGCTATCTACCTTCGGATCACTTGCCGGCCGCCAGCACGTAGGCCGGCCGTTCTGCCGCGCAGGCCACGACGCGCACGTGGCGGACCCGCGCCTTGCGGGGGATCGCCTGCAGGATGAGCCCGGCCGTCAGGCTGCACGCCGCCATGAAGATCCAGGCGTGATGGAACGCGTGCACCGCGTGGAGACCGGTGGCGGTGCCGAGCACCGCCACCAGGCACGAGACTCCGAGAGCCAGGCCGATCTGCCGGCACATGGCGTAGAGGGCCGTGCCGGTGGCCGAGCGTTCGGGTGGGAGGGGTGCGGTGGCCGCGCCACCCAGGGCGGGGAGCATGAGGCCCACCCCGATGCCTCCGCCCAGGCTGCCGGGAAGGTAGGCGGCGGCGTAGTCCGGCGTCACCCCGATCCGGGTGATCCACCAGATGGCGGAGCCGGCGAAGAGCAGGCTGCCGACCGTGCCGACGGCCCGATGGCTGAAGCGCGCGCCGAGCAACCCTCCGGGGAAGGCGGCCATCGAGGCCACCAGAGGGCCGGGGGCGATCATGAAGCCGGCCCGCAGCACTGACTCGTGCCAGACCCCCGTGAGGAAGAGGACACCCCCGAGCACCATGGCGCCGAAGCCGGCAAAGAAGACGAGTGAGCTCGCGTCGGCGAGCGCCACGGCCCGGTGGCGGATGACCGCCGGCTCGATGATCGGGTTGGGGTGCCGGCCCGAGCGGACCACCAGGGCCGTGCTTGCGATGACGGCCAGCCCGAACGCTCCCAGGATCGACGCGCTCGTCCAGCCCCAGCTCGATCCCTCGACGATGGCCGCGGCCAGGCTGGCCACCGCGATCGAGAGCAACGCGGCTCCCAAGAGGTCTGCCTTGTGTGCCACGGGGTCCTTGATCTCCCGCAGGACACGCACGCCGACGACGAGCGCGATCAGGCTGAGGGGCAGGTTCACCAGGAAGACCCAGCGCCAGCTGGCCTGGACCAGAAGACCTCCGATGGGCGGCCCGAAGGCGGCTGCCGCGCCTCCCACGGCCGACCACAGGCCGATCGCCGCCCCCTTGCGGGCCGGCCCGAAGGCAGGGAGCAGGAGGCCGAGTGAGGTCGGCAACATGAGCGCACCCCCGCTGGCCTGGAGGATGCGGGCGGCCACGAGGAGCCCGAGCGACGGTGCGACGGCACACAGCGCCGAGGAGGCGGTGAAGATGCCCAGCCCGAGCAGGAAGGCCTTCTTCCGACCGGTCCGGTCGGCCCAACGGCCCGCCGGCACCAGCAAGGAGGCGAAGACGATGGTGTACGCGCTCAGCACCCACGACATCGAGCGCAGCGACTCCCCGTGGAAGCTGTGCGAGATGCTCGGGAAGGCGATGTTCACGATGAACAGGTCGAGCGACGACAGGAACACCCCCGTCAGCACGACCAGCGCCGTCAGGGTGGGCCGTGCCGCCGACCGACTATGGGTATCGCCACGCAATGCAGTCAGTTGTGTCATACAACGAAGCCTAGAATGTCGAGTTGCATAATGCAATGCATTGGCCCGAAACATGGGCTATGCTGGATGCATGCTGAACCGGGACTACCCAACCCAGTACTGCTCCATGGCCTCCACGCTCGAGATCATCGGTGAGCGGTGGACCATACTGATCGTGCGCGACATCTTTTTGGGCATCCGTCGCTTCGACGATCTGCAGCGGGATCTCGGAGTGGCCCGCAACATCCTCCAGAGCCGCTTGGAGCGGTTGCTCGAGTACGGGATCGTCGTGAAACGGCCCTACCAGGAGCGACCGGTGCGCTACGAGTACCGGCTCACCACCAAGGGAGCCGACCTGTGGCCCGTTCTGGTGTCGCTCCTGCACTGGGGCGACACTTACGCCATAGAGGGTGATCCGCCCATCGTCCTCCAGCACCGCGGGTGCGGGGGCGAGCTCGACGATCGGCGGCGGTGTGTGGCGTGCGGCGCCGACGTGTCGGTCACCGAAGCCATCGCCGTGCGCACCGGGGCCCGGCGGCCCGAGGCCGGGACGGATGCCGATCCCTCTGCGGTGGGGGCTGGCATTTCAGCCTGAGCGTTGGCGTGCTCGCGTGGCGGTCCCGGGAGGAGGTCGGCGTGGACCGCACTTGGCCGTGTGCATAAACATGACTAAACTCATCGGAAATAAAGATCTAAGGCCGGGCGACCGGTTCGGGAGGGTCAACGATGACGATCACGCAGGAACGACGGATCCTCCCCGGAGGAGGCGCCCACCGCCACCGGTCGCCCCGGGATGACGCCCGGACGCCGCCAGGAGTGGGGCCGCTGGCGCTTCTCGACGCCGTGCAGGCCTACGTCACGGAAATGGAGGGTTTGCTGCCGCTGGCCGACCCCACGCTGACCGAGCGCCGGTACGAGCTCTTGGAGCTCACCGACGAGTTGGAGATCTGGGCCATCCATTGGCCGCAGGGCCGGCGTCTCGAGCTGCACGATCATGGCGGATCGGTCGGGGCACTGTGGGTGGTGGCGGGCACCCTCGAGGAGCACTACATCCAAGCCGACCGCACGGTGGCCCGCCGGACCCTCACGGCAGGCGGGGGCGCGGCCTTCGGCCCCACCTACATCCACGATGTGGTGAACGCGGCACCCGCGCCGGCCACCAGCGTGCACGCCTACTCTCCTCCCATGCCGTCCATGACCTTCTATCGCCAAGAGGTCCGAGGTCTCGTCGTCGATCGGGCCGAGTACCGCTCCGATCCCTCGTGGGCCCCTTGAGCGCAGTCGATCGGTTGCTGGCGCAGGCGCGCCGCGGTCTCCGCCGCGTCGATGCGCTACAGGCGAAGCAGATCCACGACGGGGGCGGCTTGTTGATCGACATCCGGCCGGTGGCGCAACGGGCCGAGTTCGGCGACATCCCCGGGGCCCTCGTCGTCGAACGCAATGACCTCGAGTGGCGTCTCGATCCCGGCGGGTCCCACCGCCTGCCCGAAGCGGAGGACCCCGACCGACACGTCGTCGTCGTGTGCCAGGAGGGGTACGCCTCCAGCCTGGCCGCGGCCAGCCTGCTGCACGTGGGGCGCACGGCCGTGACGGACCTCGAAGGTGGCTTCGTGGCGTGGAAGGACGCCGGCCTTCCGACCACACCGGGTTCTCGCCCCTGAAGGCGGATTCGTCTCTTGTGGTTCAGCTGTCCGTCGTCGCGTCATCCGCCGCACCGTCGAACATGAGCGGTGTGCCGTCGAGTGCGCAGGAGTACCTCGGGTGACGGCGGTTGAGGATTCGTGGTGCGTTCTGCGGGTTGCGGATGGTGGCGGCCGCCAGCAGGCCACCGGCCGCGCAGGCGAGGCCGGTGATGATCATGGCGTTGCGGAACCCGCCGGCGAAGTGGTGCGGATGGAGCGCCGCGGCACCGGTGATCCCGGCCACGAGCGGAAGGATGGCCACGGCCAGCAGGCTGGCAGCCCGTGCCACCACGTTGTTGACGGCGGAGGCCACGCCGGCGTGCTCGGCCGGTGCGGCACCCATGGCGGTGGAGGTGAGCGGCGCCACCGTGAGGGCGAGGCCTGCGCCGAAGACGATGACGGCCGGCAGTACCTCGACCAGGTAGCTCCCGCTGTGCGTGGCCCGGGTCAGGAGCAGGAGACCGGCCGCCACGACGAGGGGTCCGGCGGTCATCTGCAGGCGGGGGCCGATACGCGCCGCCAGCTGCCCGGAACGGGCCGAGAAGGGCAACATGATCCCGGTCACCGGAAGGAGGGCCAATCCGGACTCGAGCGGGCTGTAGCGCACGACCAGTTGGAGCTCCACCGGGAGGAGGAACAGGGCCCCGCCCAGGGCGCCGTAGACGACGAACGTGACCGCGTTGGCCCCGCTGAACTGCCGGGTTCGAAACAGCCCGAGTGGAAGCATGGGGTGCGCGCGGACGTGCTCGACCACGAGAAACGCCGGGGCCGTCACTGCGGCGGCGATCAAACCGGCCAGCACGACGGGACTGGACCACCCGTGGCTCGGCGCCTCGATGAGCCCGTACGTGAGGCCGGCCAGAAAGAGGACGGCGAGGCCGGCGCCCAGGAAATCCACGTGGCCGGCGGTCGAGGGATCCCGCGTCTCGGGGACGTGGCGGCGGGTCACGAGGAGCACGACGACGGCCACCGGGAGGTTGATGAAGAACACCCATCTCCATGAAGCGGCCACGATCAGGTACCCGCCCAGCAGCGGCCCGGCGGCCGTCGCCACCCCACCGAGTCCCGACCAGGCGCCGATGGCCCGGGACCGGTCGTCAGGGCGAAACGAAGCCTGGAGAATGGCCAGGCTGGCCGGAGCCAGGAGCGCACCGCCGACGCCCTGGAGGATGCGGGCGGCGATGAGCGTGCCGGCATTGGGGGCAAACCCGCAACACATCGAGGCCACGGTGAACCACACGATGCCGACGGTGAAGATCCGCTTGCGTCCCATGCGGTCGCCCAGGGAGCCGCCGAGGAGCAAGAACGCGGCCAGCGTCAGCGAGTATCCCGAAACAACCCATTGCAGGGTGGCCACGCCACTGTGAAAGGCCCGGCCGATGGTCGGGAGTGCGATGCCCACCACCGTGGCGTCGATCGAGGCCATGCCCGAACCCAGCACGGTGGCCGCGATGACCCATCGACCCCGACCCGTGGCGAAGGCGAGCTGGTCGGGCGCTCCGGCGCTCTCGGCTGGGGGTTCAGGTTCCGTCAACGGGTCCGTTTCCTTCGGGCCGGAGTCTGGCACGCCGGGCGGAGAGGGCCACCCGACGGACATCGTGCATCCTCGGCCGCCCGTCTATGGTTCGACGGTGATGGACGATGGATTGAATCTACGCGGGCGTGTGGCCATCATCACCGGTGGGGGAACGGGGATCGGGGCGGCGACCGCCCGGCTCTTCGCGGCTCACGGCGCGGGCGCCGTGGTTCTCGCCGCCCGGACGGGCGTGCAGATAGACGCGGTGGCGGCGGAGATCGAGGGGTCGTCGTCCACGCGGGCCCTCGCGGTGCCGACCGACGTCAAAGTCGAAGAAGCAGTGGTCGATCTGGTGGCCGCCACGATCGAGGCGTTCGGTCGTGTCGACATCCTGGTGAACAACGCGGGCGGCACCCGCATGGGACCACTGGAGAGCACCCCCACCAAGGCGTGGGATTCGGTCTTCGCACTGAATGTGCGCGGTCCGTTTCTCTGCACGCGCGAAGCGGGACACCACATGATCGAGCAGCGGTCAGGCGTGATCGTGAACGTCTCCTCCGGGGCCGGGGTCAACGGGGTCCGGCACGGCGCCGGGTACAGCGCGGCCAAGGCCGCACTCCAGATGTTCACGCGGGTGACCGCGGGCGAATGGGGACGTTTCGGCATTCGGGCGAACTGCGTCGCGGTCGGGCTCGTCGCCTCGGAACGGGCGGTTGACGCGTGGAAGGTGGCCGGCATCGATCCCGAGGCGTTTCGTCAGGGCATACCCCTCGGGCGGGTCGGCGAGCCTGTGGACGTGGCGTCGTCCATCCTGTTCCTCAGCAGCGACGCCTCGTCCTATGTCAGCGGCGAGACGTTCTCCGTGAACGGTGGTCCACAACTCGGCGGTCCGGCGCTCGGGTAGGCGACGGGTCGCATCAGCGTGCGTCGGGAGCCCCGAGGGCGACTCACCCGATGCGCGTCAGGACGTCGGCCCCCTTCTCTGTCACCAGAATCGTGTGCTCGAATTGTGCGGTGCGGCATCCGTCCGCGGTGACCGCGGTCCAGCCGTCGTCCCAGAGCACGTGCCGCCAGGTGCCCAGCGTGATCATCGGCTCAATCGTGAAGGTCATGCCGGCCTCCATGACCGTCCGGGCCGAGGGCTCGTAGTAGTGGGGGATCTGTGGGAGTGAGTGGAACACTTCGCCGATGCCGTGGCCGCAGTAGTCACGCACCACGCCGAATCCAGCCGCCTCGGCGTGACGCTGGATCGCCCGGCCGACGTCGCTGATGGGCCGTCCGGGTGCGACGGCCTCAATGCCCTTGTCCAGGCTTTCCCGGGTGACGACGATCAGTCGCTGCGACGCGTCGTCGATGTTCCCCACGCCGAAGGTCGCGTTGGTGTCACCGTGCACGCCGTCGAGGTAGACGGTGACGTCGAGGTTCACGATGTCGCCCTCGCTCAGCGGTCTTGAGTCGGGTATGCCGTGACAGATGACTTCGTTCACCGAGGTGCAGAGCGACTTGGGATAGCCGTGATAGTTGAGGGGGCTCGGGTACGCCCCGTGGTGCACCGTGGCCTCGTGGCAGATCGCGTCGAGCTCATCGGTGGTGGTCCCCGCCTTGACCGCGCCGGCGGTCGTCTGCAGCACGTCCGCCGCCACCCGACCTGCCCGTCGCATCCGCTCGATGACGTCGTTGCTCTTGACCATGGGCTCGTCCACCTTGACTGGACGCCCCCGCTCGGCGTAGTCGGGTCCGATGATCGCCGGCGGCACGCCGCGCCGGGGCGAGACGAGGCCGGGAAGCACCCGTTCCTGGCTGGCTTGGTGGCATCGCTTGTACTTGCGCCCGCTGCCGCACCAACACGGGTCGTTGGACTTGAGGGGTGGGCTCATGAGTGGCGACCGGCCTTCATCGGTGTCACCGTAGCGGTCTGACCCCTGGCCCGGCGCCCGTCAGGCGCAGCCCGCGCCGGCGCATTCTCGTTCCCGCGGTGGAGAATATGAGAATGTAGTGCGGTGTCGCGCCCGTCGATCGACGACTTTGCCGGGGACCGAAGAGCTGACCGTAAGGCCCGATGAGACGTCGCATCCGTTGGCTGGGTGTCTTCATGGTTCTCTGCTTCGGGCTCATCGCCGTCCAACTCGTGAACATCCAATTCGTCAAGGCGCACCAGCTGGCGAATTCGCCGGACAATCCGAGAATCGCCGTCTTGAAGTACGACAATCCCCGGGGAACGATCTACGCCGCCGATGGGACGACGGTGCTGGCGCAGTCGGTGGCCACCAGCCCGGGCCCGTACAAGTACCCCTTTCACTACATTCGCCAGTATCCCCAGGGTCCCCTCTATGCGGGGATCACGGGCTACGACTCGCCTCTCTACTACGGGGCGGCTGGGATCGAGGAGGAGTACAACTCCGAACTGAGCGCCCATAGCCAAGGGGCGCAGACCCTGAGCCAGCTCATCTTCGGGGAGAAGGCCCCCTCGATAACCGACGACGTGACCCTGACCGTCCAACCGAGCCTGCAGCAAGCGGCATGGAATGCCTTGACCACGCTGCCGCCCGGTGTGAACAAGGACGGAGCGGTCGTCGTACTCCAGCCGTCGACCGGTGACGTCGAAGCCATGGTGTCGAATCCAGCCTACGACCCCAACGCGTTGGTCAATCCCAACCTCGCGGCGGAGCATCTCGCGTACTTCAGCTACAACACCAAGGACCACGAAGGGTTCTTCCCATTGCAGCCGATCGCGACCGGCTACAGCTTCGCACCGGGTTCGACCTTCAAGGTCATCACCAGCACGGCCGCCTACAACCTCGCACCCGCGCTGGCGAACTTCGACTACCCGGTTCAGCAATGTCAGAAGTTCACCGACTCCAACGTGCCCCTCTGCGACCAGGGCGGGGCGTGTGGCGGGACCATGACATCGATGCTCCCCGCCTCCTGTGACCCGGGCTATGGCGAGCTCGGCGTCCAAGAGGGCGCGCCCGTTCTCGAGAAGCAGGCGAAGCTGTTCGGCTACAACGCAACCCCGGGCATCGACCTGCCCGGCGTGGTCACCTCGGTGTTCCCCACCCTCCCGACCAACTCCGATGCCCTGTTGGCGTACAGCGCCATCGGGCAGTACAACGTCGCGGCCACGGCCCTCCAGAACGCCATGGTGGCGTCGGGCATCGCCGACGGTGGCGTCGTCATGACGCCACACCTGATGGCGCAGATTCACAATTCGCAGGGAGATCTCGTCGAGACGTACACACCCAAACCGTTGTCTCGCGCCGCCACCCCGCAGGCCGCGACACAGGTCACGGCGTTGATGGAGGGCGTGGTCAAGGACGGCACGGCGTCCGGTGTCGGGTTCCCCTCGTACCTGTGTGCCGCCGTCAAGACCGGGACGGCGCAGACCACCCCGAGCCAGCACGTGACCGAGACGTGGATGATCGGGTTTGCGCCGGCCAACAACCCCCAGGTCGCCGTGGCCGTGGTCGTACCGGAGCAATCCATCGCATCCGACGGCGCGTCGGTGGCCGGACCGATCATGAAGGCAGTCCTCGAAGCGGCGCTCCCTCCGGGTTCGATCAGCTCGAGCTGCGCCTTGCCGCGCACCGCAGCTCCCAGCGCCCTGCATGGGTGAAAGGGCGAATCGGTAGTCTGCCACCAAGGGCGGCCTCCACAGGAGGCCGCCCTCCGAATGGAGGAGGAGGCGCATGGGCGTATTCACGGAGCTCGAAATTGAGTACCTCAGATCTCAGCGGTTGTCGCGACTGGCCACCGCGTCGAGGTCAGGGCAGCCCGACGTGTCTGCCGTGGGGTTCGGCGTGGAGGGTGACTCCATCGTCAGCGGTGGGATCGACCTGACCAAGACGGTCCGCTTCAGGCATCTGCAGGAGAACCCCCGGGCCACCATCGTCATCGACGATCTTGCCTCGACCGACCCCTGGAGCCCGCGGGGGATCAAGGTTCGTGGCTCCGCCACCGTCGAGGAGCACGACGGGAGTTTGCGCATCCGCATCGAACCGGAGGTGATCTGGAGTTGGGGCATCAACCCCGATGCGGAAAAGCGGTTTGCATCGATCGAGCGGCGGAGCGTTTCGAAAGAAGGCTGAAGGTCGCGGAAGTGCTGGTCTCCGACGCGGCGCGGTATGTGACGGGAGTTGCCCTTCCCGTGGACGCCGGCCGCGCGCTGTGAGCGGTTCGTTCTGGAGAACGATCAGACCGTATCGGTGCCACCGCGCAGGAGCTTGCCCGAACGCTCGCCGGTCAGACCCGAGGGTCCGGTAACTTCGGTCCCGTTGACGACGACGTGGTCGATGCCCGTCGGCTCGTTGTAGATCCGGCCGGCACCTCCCGGGAGGTCGTCACGCCACCCGGGGGCGCCTGGCCCGACCGTGTCGGGATCGAAGACGACGAGGTCGGCCCATGCACCTTCGACGAGCCGGCCGCGGCCTTCCAGACCGTAGAGGCGGGCCGGGATGTCCGTCAGCTTGCGCACCGCCTCGGGCAAGGTGAGGGTGCCTGATCGGCGGGTGAGCGCCAGGAGGACAGGCGCGTAGTCGAATGTCGACAGCATCTCGACGTGCGCACCGGCATCCGACGCGCCGATGATCACGCGTGGATCGTGCAGCGACTCGAGCCGTACCGCCCAACTGGCGGCGCTGTTCGCGATCGGCTCGGGCTGGAACCCGGTGCGGAGCTCGTCGGCGATCCAGATGTCGAACAGCGCATCGAACGCGTCACCCGGCCCTTCCGTTGCAATCTCTCCGAGCCGGCGTCCGGCGGAGGACGAGCTGGCCGCCGAGTGGGTGTCGGCCACGACCAAGGCGGCCACGACGGCGGCCAGGGTCGAGCCGGACTCCTGGGCGGATCGACGAAGGCGGCTCCGCACCTCGGGATTCCGAAGTTCCTCGACCGCAACCTTGGTCGGAAGGTCGAGCAGCTCGTCCCAGCCCGGGACGGACCGGAACAGGGAACTCCGGCGGGAGGCGCGCACGGCCGTCGGACCGGGGTAGGTAAGGGCCACGATGGATGCCCCCCTCGTTGCGGCCAGGTCCGAGACCGCGAGTTGCCGGCGGGCCACGTCCGGGTTCTCGGGTATGAGCACGTTCCAGTTGAGTGTGCGTCCCGATGCCAGCGACATGGCGATCATCGTCTCGATGTGCTCGTCGCTGAACGCGCCCACCGTCGGGATGAACTCGATCTGCGTGCCCGGGTAGGCGGACACTTCGCCCGCCAGCGCCACCAACTCAGCGGCGAGTGAGAAGCGTGAGGGAACGGGTTCGCCCTCCCCGTCCGTGTGGAGCGAATTCCATGACGAGGAGAAGCCGAGCGCGCCGGCCGCAAGTGCCTCGCGCAGCAAGGCGCGCATGGCGGAGAGGGCCGCGGGCCCAGGATCGGGCTCGGTGTGCCGGTCCCCGAGCACGGCCCGGCGCAGTGCGGAGTGACCCGCCATCACGCCGAAGTTCAGCGCCGGCCTCGCTGCCTCTACGGCGTCGAGATACTCCCCGAAGGATCGCCAATCCCACCCTGCTCCCGCCTCGAGGGCCTCCGCCGGGATGGCCTCGACTTCGGCCAGCATGCGGAGCATGTAGCCGTCGTCGTGGTCGCCGAGCGGAGCGATGGAGAACCCGCAGTTGCCGCCGATCACCGTCGTCACCCCGTGGAGCGATGAGGGCGACAGGTAGGGGTCCCACAAGACCTGGGCGTCGTAATGCGTATGGACGTCGATGAACCCCGGGGTGACCACCTTTCCGGTGGCCCCGATCCGCCGTTTGCTCCGGCCGAGCGTGCCCGGCTCAGCGATCTCTACGATCCGCCCTCCGCTGATCGCGACGTCGCGGCGCTCTGCGGGAGAGCCGGTCCCATCCAAGAACAGTCCGTCTTCGACCGTGAGGTCAAACATCGTGGCTCACTCCCTCCGGGTTCGCCGACATCGCCACGTCTCGTGGCCGCTGCGACGATTCGCATCGTAGTTGTTCCACGTTGACCTGCTCGTTTAGTGTGGCGCGCGTCCGAACATCCTTGCCGGGACACCGAACGGGGACCGTGGACGACCAGGGCGGCAGCCCAAAAAGGGAGGGAACGTGCTTGATCTGATCATCCGAGGTGGCGACCTCATCGACGGTTCCGGCGCACCCCGCCGACGGGCGGACGTCGGGGTCCAGGGCGACCGCGTGGTGGCGATCGGCCAGCTCGATACGGAGGCGACCGCGGTGATCGATGCCAGCGGAAAGGTGGTGACACCGGGGTTCATCGACGTGCACACCCACTTCGACGCCCAGGTCTTCTGGGATGGCGCGCTCACCCCCTCCCCGTTCCACGGCGTGACCACGGCGTTGGCCGGCAATTGCGGTTTCAGCATCCAGCCGCTCTCGGGGGATGCGGGTGACGCCGAGTACCTTCTGCGCATGCTGGCCCGGGTCGAGGGCATGCCCGTCGAATCGCTGCGGCTGGGAGTGCCATGGGACTGGCGGTCGACCGACGAATATCTGGCAGCCGTCGAACCCAAATTGGGCATCAATGCCGCCTTCATGGTCGGGCACTCGGCCATACGGCGCCTGGTCATGGGCCCCGAGGCCACCCGGCGGGCGGCCACGAGTGACGAGGTCGGTCAGATGGCCGATGCCCTCAGGCGGGCCTTCGAGGCAGGCGCGTTGGGGTTCTCCTCGTCGTGGGCCCGGACCCACAACGACGCGGACGGCGAGATGGTGCCGTCGCGCCACGCCACCGCCGAAGAACTGATCACACTCAGCGCAGTGGCCGGTGAGTTCCCGGGGACCAGCCTCGAGTTCATCCCGATGATCGGCGTCTTCGACGCCTGGGCCGTCGAACTGATGACCAACATGTCGGCCGCGGCACAGCGACCGCTCAACTGGAATCTCCTCGTCGGTAGCCTCGGCCAGAAGGAGATCGACGAGCGCTTGGCTCCCGGAGACTACGCGCGCGCCCGTGGGGGTGAGGTCGTGGCGCTGACGTTGCCACTCCCCGTCACGATGCGTTTCAACTTCGCCAGCGGGTTCTTCCTCGACTCCATTCCGGGCTGGGAGAGCGCCATGAAGACGCCACGCGACGAGCGCATGGCCCTGTTCTCCGACCCGACGGCGCGCGCTGCGCTCAATGCGGCGGCGCAGAGCGAGACGTATCCCATGCGGCGCCTCATGTCGTGGGAGGACCACTACATCTTCGATGTCGCAGCGCCCGAGAACGCCCAGTACCAAGGCGCTCGTATCGGTGACATCGCAGAGCAAGAAGGTCGGGAGGCGTGGGATGTCCTCTGTGACATCGCCGTCGCCGACGAATTGCGGACATCGTTCGGGGCGGCGACCCCGGTCCTCAGCAAGGAAGATTGGGAACAGCGGGTCGCCATCATCCGTGACGGCCGGGCGCTGCTCGGCGGTTCCGACGCCGGCGCCCACCTCGATCTCCTCGCCACCTTCAACTATCCGACCGTCATTCTGGCGGAGGCGGTCCGTCGCCACGGCGTCCTCTCGCTGGAAGAGGCGGTGCACCACATGACCGAAGAGCCGGCCCATCTCTACGGCATCACCGATCGGGGAAGGGTGGCCGAGGGTAGTTACGCGGATCTCGTGGTGCTGGATCCGGCCACCGTGGCCAGCCACGAGGTGGCCATGCGCTACGACCTTCCGGGAGGCGCCGGGCGCCTGTACGCCGAGTCCGAGGGCATCGATCACGTCGTCGTCAACGGCTCTCCGATTCTCAAGGACGGAGCCCTTCTCCCGTCCCGCAGCGGCACTCTGCTCCGGAGTGGCCGTGACACCGCAGAGTCGGGCCGATGAGCAACTTCGTCCTGGTGCATGGCGCAGGCCACGGTGCGTGGTGCTGGGAGCGCACCGAGCGAGATCTCGCGGCTGCGGGCCACCAGTCGACTTCCCTCGACCTTCCCCTCACCGGCTTGGGGGACGACGCGGCCGCGGTCCGGGAGTGCCTCGACGCCCAGACCGAACCGGCGATCCTGGTGGGGCACTCCTACGGAGGCCTCGTGATCTCCGAGGCGGCGGATGGCCGGGACGACGTGGCGCAGCTGGTCTACGTTGCCGCGGTCTTGGTGGCTTCGGAAGAGGACGTGCTCGCCCAGGCGGGAGACTTCCCCCCCACGCCGCTCATGCAGCAGCTCGAGTACACGGACGACGGCTTCATGATCTTCTCCGCCGAAACTGCGCTCGACTGTTTCTACCAGGAGACGCCGCGGGAAATCGCCGAGCCGGCGTCGTTGCGCATGCGCCCCACCGCCGCCGGAGGAATGGCCGCCAGCCCCGGCGCAGATCCCTGGAAGTCGATTCCGACGACGTACATCGTGTGTGAACGAGACCGTGCCCTCTCGGCGGAGATGCAACGAGTCATGGCACAGAAGGCCGGGCGTATCGAGAGCATCGACACCGATCACTCGCCCTTCGTGTCGCGGCCCGAGGAGTTCTGTCGGATTCTTCTGAGCATCGCCGGTGACCCTGTTGGGTGAGGTGGACCAGTACGCAGGACAGCGACTCGCAGATCTCTTCGTTGTGTCGGGTGAGGGCAATGCGCTCTACGCCGACACCAAAGTAATCTCCAGCCCTTCGATTTTCGGGGGGCAACTGTTCGGTTTGGCGGTGGTGGCGGCGACCACGTCGCCCGATGGCACCTTCATCCCGGTGTCGCTGCAAGCGCAGCTTCTCGACCGTGGTGAGGCCGGGTCCGGCATCGACATCTCGGTGGCCACGCTGCGGGAAGGTCGTTCGAAACGGCACCGCTGACTCACCCTCGACCAGGGCGGTCGCCCGATAGCAACGGTGCAGGTCGCGCTCGAGACGCTCCCCCAGGAGGCCGGTGCGTCGGCAGCGTCACACCTCGACGTCACCCCACCGACGTCGTCGGACCACAGGTCCCCCGTTCGTGGTGCGGTGGGGGTTCGACGAGGTCGAGGTCGTCCACCACGATCCTGAGGCGATCCATCCCTTATGGGTGAAGCCTCGGGTGGGACTCCCCGACGACCCGGCACTGCACGCGGCGGCGATTGCGTTCGTCTCAGACATGGCGCTCGTCCTGGTGGCCCATGAAGCGGGGGGTGACCCGAGCGCCACGCCGTTGACCGTCGACCATGCGATCTGGTTTCACGGTGTGCCGCGCTTCGACGACTGGCTCTTCCTCGATGCGAGGTTGAGTTCCCGCCAGGGTGATCACGCCCTCGTCTTCGCCACGATCACCGGCGCCGAGGGTGACCTCGTGGCGACGGTGTGCCAGGGTGTCCGCCTGAGGCGATCCGGTCGCCGCGCTCGTTGAGGAGGGTTGGGCTACTGGGTCAGCGGGTCAACCGCGGATCCCAGGCCGATCAATTCCACCCGGACACCGTTCGGGTCATGGACGACCGCCATTTCGATCCCCTGGGGAAGCGTGATGCGGCTGACCTCTCCGTTGAAGCCCAGGCTGGCCAGACGCTGGAGCGTGGGCTCGACCTCCAGGTAGACCGAGACGAGGAAGAAGCCGACCTGCGGCGGCCCCTGGTCGGGAGTGCCGTCGTCGATTCCCGCCGGGAATTCCACCAACTCGACGAGACCGCCGGTGGTGTCTTCGGGGTCGCCGAGAAAGACGGAGCGGAGCTCCGGAGCGCGAGCCTGGAAGAGGGTGGGCCAATCGCCTTCGAATGTCTCATCCATCTGTTGGACGAAGCCGAGCCCATCCCGCCAGAATCGAACGCTGGCGTCGATGTCGCGGGTGCAGATGGCGCTGTGATGGATCTTCATCGGTTCACCTCTGCGCCCTGTCGCATGTTTTCACCGTAGGCATCGATGGGGCTATGGAGGGCGAGACCACCGTCGACCTCGAGAACCTGCCCGGTGACCCACTCGAGCTCGTGGAGCGCCAGGATCGCCTGCGCGATGTCGCCCGGCTGACCGAGGCGGCCGAGGGGTGTGCGGTCCTCCACCGCGCCCCACCAACCCCGGCCGGTCGGAGCCTCGCCCAACATCGGCGTCTGCGTCACGCCGGGCCCGACCGCGTTCACACGGATGTTGTGCGGCGCCCACTCGCTCGCCGCAACTTTCACCAGCATGCTGAGCGCGGCCTTGGACGCGCAGTAGGTGCCCATACTGCGATCGACCAGCCGCGCGCTGACGCTCGACGTGGCGATGAACGATGCAGGGGCCGACGCAGCGATCGATGCCTTGGCCAGTGCCCGCATCACGAGCCACGGACCTCGCGTGTTGACCGCGATCACGCGATCCCATTCTTCGACGGGTTCGTCGAGCAGCATTCCGACGTGCCCCACTCCGGCCGTAATCGTCAATTGGGCCGGAAGGCCGATCAGGTCGAGTGTCTCGGCCAGCGCGCGATCGATCGCATCGGGGTCGGCCACGTCACATTCCACATCGGGCTTACCGGCAATGTCCCACACGAGGACCGACGCGCCCCGGGCCCGGTACATGTCAACGACCGCGGCCCCGATTCCCGAAGCGCCCCCCACGACAACGGCACCTGCTGCGTCACTCATAAGCTGCCCTCCCCGAGCGCATGCCGTCGCGCACCAACGGCGCCATGACCCTAATCAAGAGCCAGGTCCTTGTCACCCGGGGAGCGGGTTGTCATGCAAAGCGGGGGCGCACCTCCTCGGCGAAGAGGCGCATGGATCGCAGGACGTGCTCTTGGGCGACGCCTCCGACGCCCATCCAGGTGACGATGTTGCGCACGCCGGCTGATCGCAGGACATCGATCTTCTGGCTGAAGCCCTAGGGGTCGTCGAAGAGAAGGTTGGTCTCGGTGGCTCGGAGGTAGTCGGCGTCGGGAATCTCGGGAGGAGGGCCGTAGGAGACTAGGGAGCTCCATTCATGATCCGGACCCGGCGGCACACTCAGCGCAGCGAGCCGCGCCATGTGCCATTCGTACGGTTCCTTGGCGATGGTGCGCGCTTCGTCGGAGGACGGCGCCAGCAACGTGTAGAGCAAAATGATGGCCCGGTCCAAGAACGCGTCGACGTCGTGGTCGGAGGCCTTGAGGAGATCGACGTAGCGGGAGAACGCCTGGGCCGTGGCCTCGACCGGCGCGAAGGGCGACGACAGGGCCAGCGGGACCCCTCGCTCGATCGTCTCTTCCAGGGGCGTGGTGCCGCCGACGCTCATCAGGAGTATCTCGTCCGGGCGCCGTACGGGTCGGGGCCACGTCTGCACGGACGGGAATCGAAAGTACGTCCCGTCGTAGCTCTTGGGCTCCCCGGTCCACGCCCCGAGGACAATGTCCAGCGACTCGGTGAAGCGCGCCTTGGTCGTAGTCTCCTCCACCTCGAAGGCCACGTTCTGGGGCCATTGGTAGCCGCGCCCGACGCACAGGTCGACCCGGCCTTGGCCCAGATGATCGAGAAGGGCGGCCCGTTCGGCGAAGCGAAGCGGATGCGTGAGGCTGAGGTTGACGACGGCCGCGCCCACCCTCACCTTGGTGGTCTGGCCCAAGAGATACGTGACCATGGTCAGGGCGTCCGGGCAGGCGCAGTAGTCGAAGAAGTGCTGTTCGGGGACCCACACGCTGTCGAAGCCGAGACTCTCGGCCAGGTGCACCCGCTCCAGTTCGTCGGCCATGACCTGCTCGGTCGTGGTCCATGGCGGCACCTGGTAGGTGTGATACGTCCCGAATTTCATGGCGCTTGGTTCCTTTCTCGCACCGCGCCGACCTCGGCCAGGGCCCTTACCAACGCCGCTTCGATCAAGCGGTCGTTGTCCTTGGAGATGAACGTGTGCACCGGCTTTTCCAGCAGCAGCCTGGACACGGGGTTGCGTGCTTCATAGGTCTCACGGAAGCAGACCCTGGTGGTGCCCCCTCCCGCATCTTCGAGGCGAGTCCAGCCTGTTGACCTGGACCAGAGGGGCTTCGACACGGCGTCGTAGCGCCATGAGATGGGGCGCGTGGCCTCGGTGATCCATTCCCAGGACTCTGCGACGCCTCCGGAGAGCAAGTACTTCGGGACGGGAAAGTGGCAGTGGCGCACCAAGCCGTTGCCGTCGGCGTCACCCCGGTGGAGGATCTCGATCTGCACCGAGCCCCGGTCGACGTCGGTGCGCGATTGTGCGGCCATGACGTCCCATACTTCTTCGGGCGTTCCGTGCACGACGAATTCGAACCTGTGGTCCTGCATATGGCTTCCTTCCTCGTTGCGTGCGACGATGCCGGCCCAAGAGTCCGGCTACCGCCCACGTCCCGCCGGCTGTGGGTGATCGAACGTGCGGTTCAGCAAAGACGCATCGGAAGGCGATCAAGGGAGCAGACGACGGTCACCAACGGGCCCGGCACGGCCCACACGGGATCGCCGGTCACCTCCAAGGAACCGAATCGATCGAGGAGTGACTCGAACATGATGCGGATCTCTCGCCTCGCCAGGGTCGCTCCGAGGCAGTGGTGCGGGCCTCCACCGCCGAATGCCACCTGATCGTTTGGTGTCCGCCCCACATCGAACGTGAAGGGCTCGTCGAAGACGTCCTCGTCCCGATTGGCCGAGGGATGCCAGAACGTCACCAGGTCGCCGGATCGAATCTGTTGCCCCCGCACCTCGACATCTCGTGTCGCCGTCCTCCGGAAGTAGGACACGGGTGAGCTCCATCGGAGTATCTCGTTGACGGCGAGGTCCATGAGACTCGGATCAGCTCGCAGCCTCACCAGCTGCTCGGGGTGCTCGAAGAGGGCGAGCATCCCGAGCGAGATGGCGTTGCGCGTCGTCTCGGAGCCCGCCGCGGCCAGAAGGAAGAAGAAGAGATCGAGTTCGTGGTTGCTCAATCGGGTCGGCGTGCCGTCGTCGTCCACCACCTCAGCCTGCACCAGCACCGACCAGATATCATCGACCGGCGCCCGCCGTTTGGCGTCGTTGAACGAGCTGGCGTACGCGAAGAGCTGACGTTCGGTATCCAGGCGCTGCTCGAGACCGACCCCACCTTCGGGGTCGAAGGCCCGAAGAATCGTGTTGGTGCCTTTGAAGACGTCGGGGCGCTCGTTCTCGGGGATGCCCATGATGTCGGCGATCACGTGCAGCGGAAGGAGCTCGGCCACTTCCCCGACGAAGTCGATATCGGCCGATCCCTCTATGGAGTCGAGTATTCGATTCGTTCGCCACCGCAGGTGGCTCTCGAGGGTGTCGAGCATGCGCGGGGTGAATCCGTGAGAGACGAGACGCCGCAGGCGCGAATGGGGCTTCCCGTCCATGGAGATGAGCATCTTTCCCTTGCGCTCTTCGCTCGTGTCCCGGATCTGCGCGCCGTCAAATGCGGTGAAGGTGACCGTGTCCCGGTTCACCGCCCGCAGGTCGTCGTGCCGGGACAGCACCCAGAATGGCGGCACCCCCGCGTCACGAAGCATGGCGGTCTCCGGATGCTTCCAGACCGGTGCATCCCGGCGCAGCCGCGTGAACACGTGGTGTGGAAACCCCTGCCGGTAGAGGTCGTACTCGGTGAGGTCAATGTCACCGAGAGCGGTCACCGTCATGCGTCGCTCCTCATCGGCACTCATACTCTCGCATTCGCAGGCGGCGATGCCAGGTGCCCCGAGCCTCGCGCCTCAGCCCGTGCCGTCTCTCCCGTCCCGGGAGTCACCCGGCGGGATCGCAACCCAACGCCCTACGTGACCGGAAAATATTGGTTCATCCGTGTCCCGGTCGGTTCCGAATACCTGCCGACAGTGTTGGTGATCTTTCGCTCTTGCGTCTTACTCGCAATTACCTTAGGTTGCTGATAACGGGATCTGCCAGGAAGGGACCTGATGGTTGCACTCTACGAAGCACTCTCGCCCTCCCGGTTGGCGAAGCTTCGTGACGGCCTCACCCCAAAGGAGTGGTTGCGGGTCGGAGGCATGGTCCTCGCCGTCGTCGGACTCAACGTCGTGGGGTGGGGCCTCCTCGCCACGGCGGCGGGCCATCACTACCACATCTCGAAAACGGGCCTTTTCGGATTCGGGACCGGGGCGTTGGCCTACACCCTAGGGATGCGGCACGCATTTGACGCTGATCACATAGCGGCGATCGACAACACGACCAGGAAGCTCGTCAACGACGGCCAACGTCCCCTGAGCGTCGGCTTCTTCTTCTCCCTGGGGCACTCGACCATCGTGTTCCTGGTGGCGATCTTCTTGAACTTCGGCATACGGGCCCTTGATGCCCAGGTGGGCAACGGTTCGTCAGGCCTCCACAAGACGACCAACATCGTCGGCACCTCGGTTTCGGGTGGCTTCCTCTACCTGATCGCCGCCCTCAATCTCATCGTCCTGGTCGGGATCGTCAAGGTCTACCGGGAGATGAAGTCGGGGAGGTATGACAACGACGAGCTCGAGCGGCAGTTGAACAACCGGGGATTGATGAACCGGTTCTTCGGCGGCTATGCGAAGCGGATCGACACGCCCTGGAAGATTTATCCGATCGGCGTGCTCTTCGGCCTCGGGTTCGACACCGCCACCGAAGTAGCCCTTCTCGTGCTGGCGGGCACCGCGGTGGCCGGTGGGCTCCCGTTCTACGCCATCTTGTCGTTGCCGATTCTCTTTGCCGCCGGCATGAGCCTGTTCGACACCATTGACGGTTGCTTCATGAATTTCGCCTACGACTGGGCGTTCGCCAAGCCCATCCGCAAGGTGTTCTACAACCTGACCATCACCGGTCTCTCGGTCTTCGTGGCCTTCTTCATCGGCACGATTGAAATCGTGGGACTCATCAGCCAGCAGGCCGGCTTGGACGACCCCTTCTTCAATTTCTTCCGGAACTTCAACATCAACACGGCGGGCTTCGTGATCGTCGGCGCGTTCGTGGCGACCTGGGTGGTCGCCTTGCTGTACTGGCGCCTGGCCAATGTCGAGGAGAAGTGGGACGCCAGAATGCTCAGGAGCGAGAGCCCAGAGCCGGCGATGGCGAGCTGACGCAACCTCACAACCTGGGCAATCGCCCTGCGGCGGTGGTGTGCCATGGTGGGCCCATGGAAGTGAGAGCCCGAGCGGACACCGATCTTTTGGCCTGCGAACGGCTGGCGGCAGTCGTCCATGCCAACGATGGCTATCCCGTGTATCTGCCGGGGGATCTCCGTTCGTTCCTCGTGGCGCCTCAAGCACTGGCGGCCTGGGTCGCCGTCCACGGCGGAGAGGTTGTGGGCCACGTCGCCCTGCACAACGGCAGCTCCCGCGCTGTCATCGACCTCGCCGTGGAGGCAACGGGACTTCCCGCGCCACGGTTAGGGGTGGTTGCGCGCCTCCTCGTCTCGCCACGCGTCCGCAGGGCGGGCATCGGACGATCCCTTCTGGACGTCGCCGCCTGTCACGCCGCCCGGCTCGGGCTCCAACCCATCCTCGACGTGGTGGATCGCCATGAGGCGGCGATAAGGCTCTACGAGAACACTGGATGGACCTGTGTCGGGAGGGTGACAGTCACGTTCGGCCGGGGAGTCCCCATCGATGAGCTCGTGTACCTCGGACCCGGGATGCCCGCGCCGTAACGTCCGCTTCGCCGACTCTGTCCGGATCGCCGGCACCGGGGCATGTGCGCACCGTCGGATATGTACCGCTCTAGGTGGCCGGAGTGAACTCCAAGTGGAGGTTCGTGATGCCCTGGATCATGTAGGTGGGCATGTAGTCGTAGTGCCGTGCCCCCGCAGGACCGTGTGCCGATTCGGAAATCCTGATGTCGACCATTCGGTCCAGGAAGCGCTCGAGGGTGACCCGGCCCTCGGCACGGGCCAGGGGTGCTCCGGCGCACGTATGAATGCCGTGAGCGAACGCCAGGTGTTGGCGCACGTTGGGCCGATCCAGGTCGAACTCTTCCGGGTTCTCGAAATGCCGCGGGTCGCGGTTGGCGGCGCCTTCAGCCACGAACACGGTGGTGCCGGCCGGGAGCTCGACCCCACCCACCGACGTTGCCCGTCGGGCGAGCCGGAATGAACCCTGAAGGGGAGACTCGAGTCGGAGCATCTCCTCGATGAAGGCGGGGATGCGGTCGCGCTCCCGACGGAGCAGGTCCTGGAGGTCCGGACGTTCCCCCAGCATCCGGAGCGATGCAACCAGGAGTCGCACCGTGGTCTCCTGCCCGGCGGCGAACAGGTTCGCCGCGATCAGGGCGACGTCGTGGACCGGCGGCGTGGAGCCGTCAGGGAAGGTGGCGGTCGCCATTGCCGTCATGACGTCGTTCTGGGGATGGCCCCGCCGTTCCTCGATGTAGTCGATGAACTGGTCGTAGAGGTACTCCAACGGCTTGTGCTCCTGCTCGCCGAGCGCCCGCTCGGCGGGGTGATGATTCCCCATGCGTGACTGAATGATCCCGAAGTCGGACTCGGGAACGCCGAGCAAGTCGGCGACGACGAGAAGCGTGAACGAACTGGCGTAGTCCGCGATGAATTCGCATTCACCCCTGGCCAAGAACTTGTCGATATGGCGGTCGCTGAGACCCCACATGAACTCCTCGTTCTCCTTCATCCGCTTGGGCGTGATCAAGCGCATGAGAAGTCCGCGTTGGGCGGTGTGCTTCGGGGGGTCGAAGGAGGGAAGCTGATCGCTGAATGCCAGCTCGTCGCGGTGCTGCTCGATCAGGTCGCTGATGTCGTCACCCTCGAGGGGTACCGGGAACCCTGGGCCGGCGACCGTGTTGCAATTGGACCAGATCGTCGGATTCGAATAGATCTCAAGGGCTTCGTCGTAACCCGTGACCATGACGACATCATGGAACGGCTCCCGCTGCACGGGACACTTCGCCCGAATGTGGTCATAGTAGGGGTACGGATCTACGAAGAGCGCTTGGTCGCTGAAGTAATCCCTGGACTCCATGTCGGTCTCGATGTCCGTCATGCCACCCCTCACTGTCGATGTTTCCCCAACTTACATTAACGGCAATGCTATTTCCATTGGACCGGCCGGGCGCCGGGCGCCGTGCTACGACGTGGCGGTCCATACCGACCACGTCGAGTCGGTGCTGACCGCGCCTGCGGCGACGAATTGCCTGTTCACTAGCGAGGGCGCATCATCTGCGATGCACGCCTGCCTCCACCGTGAGGGTCTCGGCGTCGGCGTCGAGCACCGCCACGGTGCCGAGGGGAACGGTGGCCGGGTGTGGGCCATGCCCTATGGGCAGGCCACCGAGAATTGGTACACGGAGTTGACCCAGGAAGTCACCCAGAATGTCGAGGAACGACCATTTGCCGGGTCCTCCTTCAGCTGATCTGATGAAATCTCCGACGCCGACGCCGTGCAGCCCGACCAGCACTCCTGAATGCAACAACTGGGTGAGGAGGCCGTCCATCTCGCCCGGCATCATGTCGACGGCCTCGAGCAGAAGAATTGCGCCTGCAAAGGTCGGACCCCAGCCGACCGATTGGCCAATCGAGCGGAGATTCCCACCGAGCAGCACTCCGGTCGCTTGACCTTGGGTTGTCAGGGGAGCGGTCGAAGCGTATGGCCGAGGTCGCGCAGTGGTCGGCTCAGTTGGCATGAGGGCAAGTCGAAGCGCCTCGGCAGCCTCGGGCCCGAAGAAGCAGTCTTCCAGACTGGGGAACGGACCGTGGAGCGTGGCCAACCGGCAGTGCCGGTAGAGCGCCAGGTGGAGGAATGTGATGTCGCTGAACCCGGTGAGCGGCTTGGGATCACGGCGTACGGCGTCGAAATCGATGGCGTTGGCAATCCGGTAAGAACCCTTTCCGCCCCGCGTCGTGATGATGGCTCGGACACCAGGGTCACGAAAGGCGCCATTGAGATCCGCCAAGCGATCTTCATCGGTGCCGGCAAGGTAGTGACCGTGGCGGTCGAAAACATGACGACCCATCTCGACGACAAGTCCCCAGGAGGTGAGGAGCGCTCCCCTTGAGCCACTCTGTCCTGCTCCGGCGTGCTGGCGGGTGACACGACACGGATCCGGTCGCCCGGCATCAACTGCGGTGGCACGAGGCGTCCTTCGCTCGAGGAGGGAGACATCCTGGCCACGCATCCATCCTTGCCCGAGGATGTGACATCGACTCACCGCAGAGAGGGACCCCGAATCAGTGCCAGCTCTGACGGCGACACAGAGAGTGAGTTGCTTCGTTGAAGGGACGTTGACCATAATGGCACCGGCGTGGCCCACGCCTCACCTGCGGCGGCCTTCCCCAGCAAGGTCTCGCATGCAGGCGAAGGGGGGAAGACCCTCGGGCCGGAAATCGTCATCACGTACCCGCTCCCGAAGCGGCCGCTGGGGATCCGCCGAGGGAGTCAGTGGAGCGTGATCATGATGACCAAAGATCGAGACCTCAAGCGCCGCATCCGTGCGCGGGCTGCGAAGACCGGTGAGTCCTACCAAGCAGCACGCCGCCATCTGCTCGGTCGAGCACGGGCGTTGTCTGCGGATGACGAGCGTGCCGTGGCGGCATATTTCGATGGCTATGCCCGCCATGTCGACCGATTCCGAGCGGAAGGGGGACTCTGGCAACCATTCGAGCGTGAGGTGCCCATTCAGGCTATGCAAGCAGCTGCCTTGCTGCACCCCAGCCCGAAGATCCGGCGAGAGTGTCTCGGCGTGTTGGACCATGCCGCCAATGACCAATCCATTGTTGTCTTCCGCCGTGCGTTGCGAGACCCCGTACCTCGGGTCCGGCTTGTCGCACTGCACGGGCTCTCATGCGATCGGTGTCGCGTCGGCGAAGTACGTATCGACGATGTCGTGGGGGACCTCATTCGCATGGTCAGAGAGGACTCCAGTGTCAAGGTGCGACACGTCACCGTCCAACTCCTCGCGAGGTTGGTAGCCAACGATATGCGCGTTTCGTCTTTGCTCGAGCGCGTCTCGCTAGAAGATCCCGACGATTTGGTCCGATTCGTCGCCGGTGCTGCAGCGTGTGGATCCCGGCAAGCGCTACAGACCCGCAAAGGGCTCCGGCGTCGCAGAGCCAAGGGTCAATTGCACTCCTGAATATCGGTACGTTGTCCGGCCACCGCGCATGCGCCTTACGAACTGATCACCAACTGCTGTTTCAGATTCGAATCGTTGTCATGCATCTGATTCGTTCGCTCCCGCGAGGTCTGAAATTGGTTTTGCGACATTACGGTGGGTTCAGAGGATCGCGTCGTGCCTGCCGTGGACATGACCACCGCTGCACGAATGAGGCGCCATGCCTGACAAAGGATGTACCCATCGACATGTTCCGCTCAACGGCAGTTGATGCAAGCAGGGAGAAGGAACAGGCTGAGAACGGCATTTGGATTGCTCCTGGTCCTCTTAGTGCCTGCTTCCGCTGGTGCAATCCCATTCGCTGACGCTGCTGCTGTGAGCAAGACGCCCGCCGTTGCCGTTGTAGGAGACTCGCTCGCGTGGCAGGCCGACGCGTCGATCGAGAACGACCTGTCGCAATCCGGCTATGTGGACCGACTATCGGTCAAACCCGGCCACGCACTGTCATCGGCCTGGGCACAAAGCGAACTGAAGGAAGATCTTCAAGGAAAGCGCTTTGGCGTCATCGTCGTCGAGACCGCGTCGAACGATTCCTTTCAGATTGCGAAGAAGACAGATTCCGTCGACAAGTACTCCGAATTATTGGCCAGTCTCCTGCATGCGGCGGCCGGGCGATGCGTGGTGGTGGTCAACGCAAAGGTGGACGTCACGCCCTTTTACTATCGCCCAAGTGATGCTCTGGCGGTAAACCGGGTGATTTCACAGGCGGCAGTCAAGTATTCCAACGAGCGAATTGTTGCGTGGAATCAAGAAGCCAAGACGCACCACTCGTGGTTCGGTTCAGATCTGTTGCACTTCACCTCGGTGACACCGAACGCTTTGTTGACGACTGATCCACCCCCCTCCTTCGACCAGAGTGCAGGTGACAAAGCATTTGCGCGAGCGATCGTCGCAGGAGTCAAATCATGCCAAGGGCCAGACGCAAATGTGAGGGCCATCGGGTAACGCAGTGTGCGCCCGGATATGGCTGACAAGTGTCCAATCTCAAGGGAAGAGTACGACGTCGTCGCCAACTCGTATGGTGCCATCGCTCGGCTCAATGGCGTAGACGCCAAGGCACGATTCGTTCGCCTTGTGTAAGTCGCTGAGAATGCTCGGCGCGAATCTCAGGTCTCCCTGAACCATTGTCGTCATCACGCACCGTTCGGTACGCTTCTCGACCTTGACGGTCACGCTGCCGATTTGCAGTCGACGGCCCAACCACGCTTCCTCGGGGTGGTCGGAGCTCTGGCACTCGATCACCAGGTTGGGGCGGAAGCGGCGACGGTCGACCTGGTCGACGGGACGGCGATCTTGGAGCCAACGCAAGGAGGCTGTCGATACCAGGTGGAGCGGCGCGTCGTCGAAATGTGACGTCTCACCCTCCTCGACCAGGGTGACGTCCTCACCAACAACCGCGCCCATCAGGGCTGCCGCCATCGGGTCGTCTACACGTCGTGATGTCCCGTCGGAAAAGCGGATCCAGGCGACGCCGTGGTCATCGACGAATGAAGCCATGGATAGTAGCCCGGGCATCCGGCGGAACCGGCGGGTCGTCTTGCCGCTGCCGATTTTTCCGTCCACACCCCTGACGGCCCACTTCCGATCGAGATCGAATCCCCTCCTCCCGCACCGGGCCTCGCTGAGTTGTTGGCCGCCGAGCGATTTCACCGGGTAGCACCACAGTTCGGCGACACTTCCGACAACGCACGACATGGCGTCTATCTTGCCAGCAGGGGGCTGCGTGCCGTGCAGGACGAGTCCAGTTGACCAACTCGGCATTACGCTCCATGTCTCGCCGACAGAGCCGACGGAGACTGCGGCTTCGCTCAATCCACTTTCTTCGTGACGTGGCACGACCGGGCCCGGTTCGACCCCCATCTGTCACACCTTGTCGTTCTGAAGGGTCATAGAGGTGATAGACGACAAAAGGAGATCACAATGGATGCCCGACTCAACCCCTATGACGGTGCCACGACTATGAAATTCGTCAAGTACCTCAACTCTTCGGGCGCGGTCGTAACCGATTCGAAGTTGCCGGCCAAGACACAGGAGCTGGTGAAGATCCGGGCCAGCCAGATCAACGGGTGTTCTGGATGCCTCGACATGCACACCAAGGACGCCGAGCATCGCGGGGAAAGCTCGGTGCGGCTTCACCTGGTTGGCGCCTGGCGGGAGGCCACGGTCTTTACCGAGGCCGAGAAAGCCGCCCTGGAGCTCACCGAGCAAGGTACCCGCATCGCGGATGCCAATGGCGTCTCCGACGAAGCCTGGGAGAAAGCGGCCAAGCACTACGACGACGACCAACTCGGAGCGTTGGTGTGCCTGATCGCCCTCATCAACGCCTACAACCGTATGAACGTCATCACTCGCCAGCCGGCAGGTGACTATGTACCTGGCCAGTGGGGCTGAGGGCAAAGANNCGGCAACGCTCAGGATGACGAGAGAAGGTATAGGAATCGAACTCCGTCGCGGTCGATTTGAAGTCGTTGTCGATGGCAAGAGCGTCGGCTCAATCGAAAGGCATGAAACGATCGAGACGCTGCTCGAACCAGGACATCACACCCTCCGAGCGCGGGCCGGTCGATATTCGAGCCGCGATCATCATTTCGACGTTGCAGATGGCGAAGTCGTAAGTTTCCGCTGCCATGGAGCCATGATCTGGCCGAGGTATGTCGCATCCATCGTCAAGCCGGACCTGGCCATCTCGCTGAAACAAGAGTGAGTGGTCGCTACTCGAGAGCCACACTGAGTTGCCATGAGACGCCGTAACGGTCGCTGAGCCAAACGAACCACCGGGCGAACGGGCACCGATCCGGCGGCATATGGACGTTCCCCTCATCGGAGAGCCGATCGAACAGAGCCTTGAAGGTCGCTTCGTCCCGGCAGTCGAAGAAGAACGACACTGCGGGGTTGAACCCGAAGGCATGTACATCCGGGCTGTCGATGCAGCAGAACGTCAGGTCGGCATCCGGAACGTGGCGTGCTTGATGGTGCCTTCTCCACCCGGGTCGTTTGGTCCGTAGCGGTCGAGGTGAGGGATCTCAGCGTCGGGGAAGGTTCAGACGTCGAAGCGCATAGGGCCTAGGCTCACGTCTTGGGCGTGCGTTAAGCTGGTGTGGCCCTCCGGGTGATGTGCGTTGTTCATTATGGTGAAGACTTGAACCAGTAGGGCGCACCTAGTCGGACAACGCGAAACCAGCCGAAGGAGCCGCAAAGCACATGTTCTGCCCAGCCTGCGGGACCTCGGCCGCTACAGACGATCGGTTCTGTCAGCACTGCGGCAAAGCGCTACCGGCTGAGGGCTCTCAGGTGGCCGCCGGGAGTGCACGGGCAGTACCGGACGTCTCTTCCGTCCCACCACAACCCGTCCCACCACCGCCGGTGGTTCCGAGCGGCGGGCCCCCACCAATTTCGCCGCCCGATATGTCATATCACTATGCGCCGCTGCCACCGCCGTCCTTCGGGACTCCCCCCTCCTACAACACGCCGCCACCGCCGTCCTTCGGGACTCCCCCCTCCTACAACACGTATCCGCCTTTAGCTCCTCCGTGGCAGAACGTCGCGCCGGTAGCGGGCGTTCAGCTCGCGTCCTTTGGTGCGCCCCTGGCCCGCTGGTGGCAACGCGTCGGCTCCATGCTGCTCGACGTTTTGATCGTCGCAGTTCCGTTAGCCATCGTGAACGCCATCTTGAACTCGGCTTTCGGAACCGAACGCACGGTGAAGTTGCTCAACGGGACGTACGCGATTCAGCGGACCATTCAAGGTCCCGCTCACGTCGTGATCCTGATCGCAACGACGGCGATCATCGGTCTCTACTTTTCCGTCCTGAACGGCAAGTACAACGGCCAAACCATCGGAAATCGGGCACCGGGCATCGCCGTGCGCGATGCCACGACAGGTGAGGTGATCGGGTTCAAGCGGGGACTTCTCCGTTGGTTCATTCGGTTCGTGCTCTACCTTGCGCTGGTACTGCCCGGCCTACTGAACGACTTGTTTCCCCTTTGGGACAGCCGTAACCAGACCATCGCTGACAAGGCGGCACGATCAGTAGTCGTACGGTTGAAATAACAGTGGCGAAGAGGCAACTCTGCCGCCGCTGTGGTGGAGTCCTAGGCGAGGCAAGCGCCTTCTGCGGCAAGTGTGGAACGCGCCACAATGCTCCGACGTACCTGTGGAGCCGGGACGGTTACCTTCAAGGAAGCGCCCCCGGCTGGTTCGGTGACCCGTTTCGCCGCTACGCCTATCGCTACTGGAACGGCGACATATGGACCGAGCACGTGTATTCGGGATCCTATGGCCGCGATGTCCTTTCCATCGACAGCCAGGAAGACCTTCGAGCGCCCGACGGCGCGTGGCAGGCGTCGTTCGGCTCTCTCGCTCTCTCCATCGTCGGATTGGCGATCGCCTTCGCCCTCTCGATCCTTTTCGTTCTCCCGCTCCTCCTGTTGGGACATCCAGGTGGCAACCTCGCTCTGCTTGTGGTTTCAGAGGCGGGCCTTTGGACGGGACTCTTCGGCACATGCCTCATCACCAGTCGCCGCTACGGCACCGGCAACGTGCGCACCGATTTCAGGCTCAGATTTCGCTGGATCGATCTTCTGATCGGGTTCGTTGGGGCCATCGTGGCGCGTTGCTTCGCCGCGCTGGTGCTTGTCCCATTCATCCATGTCTTCCAAAAGGCCGGCAACCCCGATCACTCGCTTGATGCCGTGACGAGGTTGGGAGCCTCCGGATGGACAGTGCTCATTGTGCTCAGTTGCGTCGGCGCGCCCCTGTTCGAGGAACTGTTCTTCCGCGGACTTCTACAGGGTCAGCTCGTTGAGCGATTCGGGCCAGGAATTGCCATCGCCGTAACCGCCTGTGTCTTCGGCGCCGCCCACATCGCAAACGACCCCGGCATCGCAGGGCTTCTCCTCGCATTGAGCGTCGGTGCGGCCGGAGTCGTCCTGGGTGTGGTTCGCCATTTTACGGGTCGCCTCGGCTCGTCCATAGCGACCCACGCGCTCTTCAACGTGACAGCGATCGTCGCACTCGCGTTTGTCGGATCAAGGTGACGAGCGTATCCCCCTCTTTTGATCCTCCCGTGCGGTTCACTTCACTCGCCGCAGGCCGGCAGCAGTCGGGGTGAACCCGCATGCGGCGTAGAAATCACTGAGGTGTCGTCCGTAGTCGACATGGACCCATGCACAGCCGGCGTTGTGGGCCTCCTCGAGCGCCTTGGCCACCACGCGCCGGCCTATCCCCCGGCGCTGGTAGGCAGAGGCCACTGCCGTGTCGAGGAGGAAGGCGTGGCAATCGCCGTCCCACGCCACGTTGACGAACCCGATCAGCCGACCGTCCTCACTGGCGGTCACCCATCCGAGACTGAGGGGTCGGGACCGTCGCCACCGATAGCTGCCAGGCGTCTCGCCGAACGCGTCGGCGTGGAGATCGTCGATGGCGCGATCATCAACGGCCGCACGCCATCGGTAGAGCACGCCATCCTCTTCGACAGCGCTGGGATCGACGGGCAGGCCGGCGTCGGACCGGGCCAGCACGAGCAGTTCGGTGATCAGATCAGCTTTGGCGTCGCTGTAGCCCAGCCAATCGGCGGGCAGCCGGTCAGCGTTCGCTCGCTTCACCGACTCGTAGCGAGCGGCCAGGTCGGGCCGGCGGCACAAAAGGTCGCGAAACAGCATATGATCGAGGTGCGGCTTTGACCCTTGGACCACCACATAGAGCGCGTGCACAGGAGCGCCGGGCGGTTGGTCGAAAGCCTCCCGCCCGGGAACGCCGCGGGTGCCCTTGGCCCGGTATCCGGCCCTCTCGAGACAATTGACGGCGGCACCGACATCGGCGGTTGTCTGGACGACAATGTCCACGTCGAGCATCGGTTTGGCAGCCAGGCCGGGCACCGAGGTGCTGCCAACGTGCTCGATCTCAACCGAGAGGCCACGCATCGCGGCCCGCAGTTGCACCGCGAGCTCGGCGAATCGATGTGGCCACTCCGGATCGTATTCCGCGAGATACAGATATGCAGGTCCCTCCACGATCCCAGCCTGCCCACCCATTGCCCGGCGCGTCCAGTCTCCGCCCTGATCGGCGCCGAGCGCTATGAGCGAAATGAGGACCGCACCAACGAGCGCAATGGACACCGCTCGCGCACGTTGACCACCAAGGCCGGCGACGTGGACCTGGCTTCTGAGAAGTAGCGGTGTTCGGCGGCGGCCCACTCGTCGTGGACAAAGGCTGGTCCGACGTGGAGATCATCCGCCACAACCTTCATTTTCGAGGGGATCGCCTCCGCGGAGCGGTGAACTCAGCCTGATGGAGATGAGCTCGGGGTGGACGATTGCATCTGTTCGAGAAGTTCCTGGGTCTCAGTCAGGGATGCGGTGATGATGCGCTTGGCTATTTCGAGGAGCTCGAAGAGCATCGGCTCGCTGACCGAGTAGAAGACGTTCGAGCCAGCCTTGCGGGCTTGGATGAGGTTTGCACGACGCATGAGACCGAGTTGTTGAGAGAGGTGCGATGCCTCGATACCGACTTCAGGGATGAGTTCGCCGACTGGCCGCTCACCGTCTCGGAGGACCTCAAGGATGCGGATCCGTGCCGGGTGGCCGAGCGCCTTGAAGAACTCGGCCTTCACTTGGTAGATGGGAGTCGTCATTTGTGTGGCAGCTCCTCGCGCTGACGAGGCTCCCCGCTTTGGTGCGGTGAGCGGTGCGGCCTTGGATCGCTGTCGCCGGAGACCCGACGCCGCCCATCCAAGCGTAATGAATTGATGAATTTGGGAACTTTGACGGTGTTGAATTTCGTCATAGGTCATTGCCGGCGTAGGAGAGGTTGAAACTCTTGTTGGCGAGCGGGAAGTCGGGGACGATCGTGTCGCCGAGAGCCGTAGGGAGAGCCGGCCAGTTGAGGAACGAAGGGTCGACGATCTTGACCCGAGTGAACCGCTGCTGTTGGTCGAGCTCGACCCGATGGACGATGGCGCCTCGCCAGCCCTCGGCGATCCCGACGCCTCCGTCGAGCTGATCCGGCACCGCACGGCCCTCCAGCGATGCAACAACGTCGAGGTCGCCAACTCGTTCGACGAGGTTGGCGAGGAGCGACAGGGATGCGCGTACCTCGTCCACCCGCACCGCATAGCGGGCCAATACGTCTCCACTCGAGTGCAGCGCTGGGGTGAACCCATCCACCAGATCGACGATGGGGTGAGCAACGCGGGCATCGAAGACCAGACCCGATGCCCGGCCGACGACACCGACCACTCCGAGGTCGTGGGCGTGGGACTCATCGAGCGTCGCGGTACCGGTGAACCGCTCCATGACGAGGGCGTTCGAGGCGGTCAGTTCCACAAGCTCCTCGAAGCGCTGACCGACCTCGGCCAGCTCGACCACAGTCGGCAGGCGGCGGACCCGGGTCCCGCCGGGAACGACGCCACCTCGCAACAGCCGGTGGCCGGTGATCTCGCGGTTCAGCCGGAGGAGCTGCTCGCGAAGAGAGAGCGCCCACGCCTGGGCGAGACCGAACCCCACGTCGTTGCACAACGCGCCGATGTCGGCGACGTGGTTGTAGAGGCGTTCGAGCTCCAGCAGCACACAGCGCAAGCCCTGACCGCCCTGAGGGACAGTGATGTGGTGTGCGTCTTCAACCGCCTGGCAGTAGGCCAGGGCGTGACCGACGGCGGTGTCCCCAGAGATCCGCTCAGCGATCTCAAGGCCTGAGGCGATGTCCTTGCCTTCGAAGAGCCGCTCGATTCCCTTGTGGACAAACCACAGTCGGGCCTTCATGCGCAGGATCGTCTCGCCCACGACCCAGAAGCGAAAGTGTCCGGGCTCGATGAGCCCGGCGTGTACCGGCCCGACCGGGATTTCGTACACGCCGGCACCCTCCACCGGCACAAAGGGGAACGAGCCGGCGCCGGCGACCATTTCGGGCGGTTCGGTCGCGCCATGGCGCATCGGATGCCAATTGGCTGGCCAGTGCTGATGGAGGACCAGGCGGCGGGGCTGGGGGTGGTCGAGGGGCACGATGCCGAAGAGGTCGTGGAGTTCGCGTTCGAAGCGGCTAGCCGGGAACGACAGTGTGGCCAGCGTCGGCACGGTCGGGCGTGACCGGGCGAGGGGGACGTGCAACTCGACCCGGAAGTCAGGGGGGCCAGAGGTGAAGAGGTAGGTGACCCGCATCGACTCGCCGTCGTCGTGTCCCGAGACCAGGGCGAGCCGCATCCCCTGGCCGAAGAGGGATCCGGCCACCTCGACCAGATCGGCGGACAACACGGTGCCGACGAGCCGGTTCTGGCCCGCCGGATGAAGGCTAACCGGGAGCGAATTAGGCACACTCACGGGGCCACCACATGGGCGGCGGCATGGAGCAACCCGGACAGCGGCCAGGAAAACACCCCGATGAAGCCACAGACGACCAACCCCCCGACGAGCGGGGCGGCGACCCAGCGGGGCGGCGGGGCCAGCGGGGCGGCAGCGGTCGAGGGGCCGAAGAGCATATGGCGGGCGTGACCGACGACGGCCACGAAGATCACCACCATCGCCACGACGGCAGCTATGGCGGCCCAGCCCAGCCCGACCTCGAACTCGGCGCGGGCCATGAGCAGCTCGCTGGAAAAGAGGCTGAAGGGCGGGAGTCCCAGCAAGGCCACCAGCCCGACGCCGAACAGCCCACCCAGGGCCGGGCGCCGGGCGAGGAGGGTATGGACGCCGTCGATCTGGCTGGTGCCCTCGGCGACCATGATCTCACCGGAGGTGAGGAACAGGACGCTCTTGGCCAGGCCGTGGCCCAAGATGTGGAGCAACACCGCGGCGATGGCGAGCGGGATCCCTGCCGCGGCACCGAGGGCGATAAGTCCCATGTGCTCGATGCTGTGATAGGCGAGCATCCTCTTGTAGTCGCGCTGGGTGAGCAGCAGTGAGGCAGCGACCGTCAGCGACAGGAGCGCCACCGTGACGAGCAGCGCACGGGAGAACCCAGGTCCGAGAGCGAGATCGGTCACCGCTTTGAAACGCAGGATGGCGTAGAAGGCCACCGTGAGCAACACCCCGGACATGAGAGCGGAGATCGGGGCGGGTGCCTGGCTGTGGGCGTCAGGGAGCCAGCTGTGCATCGGGGCAAGGCCCACCTTGGTGCCGTAGCCGAGGACCAAGAGCGCGAACCCGAGCCGCAACACCGCGGGGTCGAAGTGGTGGGCGTGGGCCATGAGCGACGTCCAGTCCAGTGCGCTGGCCGAGTGCCCCCCGGCATGCAGTGCAGCGAGGTAGACGAGCACGGTGCCCAAGAAGGCCAGAGCGATCCCGACCGAGCAGATCACGATGTACTTCCACGAGGCTTCCAGCGCGCCCTTAGTCCGGCGATGGCCGACGAGGAAGGTGGTGATGACGGTGGTCGCCTCGATCGCCACCCAGAGCACCCCGACGTTGGCGGCCAGAACCGCGAGAAGCATGGCCGCGATGAACGCCTGGACCAGCACGGCGTAGGTGGTGGCCCGGGCGGGGGAGGCCTGTCCGGTTGCCAGCTCGAGGGCGACAGTACGAACCCCGAGCCACGAGGCCAACAGGGCGATCGTGCCGATGACGACCACCATGAAGGCGCTCAGTGCGTCGGCGCGCATCACCACCCCGGCTCCGGTCAGCGGACCCGTCCGAACAACACGGACGGCGGTCCACACCCCAAGAGCCAGAGTGGCGCCGTTGGCCGCCACCCCGACCCATCCAAAAGAGGGGCGACCACGTCCCGCGGCAATAGTCGCCCCGCCGAGGAGGGGGAGGACGAGGATGAGCACGAGGATCATCAGTCGTGCAGCTCCTGGAGGTCGTCCAGGTCGAGATCGCCGAACTCGGACCGGAGGCGCTGGGCCAGCACCATGAGCACGACCACGCCCAACAACACGTCGAGGGAGACACCCAGCTCGATCAAGAACGGGACCCCCGCCGTGCAGAGGAACGCCACCAATGCGATGCCGTTGTCGATGAGGAGCAACCCGACCATTTGAAAGATCGGGCGGCGACGGGTGACCAAGACGAAGAATCCGATCAGCAGGGTAGCGACCCCGACCGGCACGAGAGCACCGGCAGTCGTGCCCACGAAGGTGGCCACGCCACGAGCGGCGGTGAAGGCGAGCACGATCAGGACGGCGGAGGCGACGAGCGACGCGGGGACGTTGACCAGCGGTCTGCGCTCACGGTCGAGCGCACCACTACCGGCTTTACCGAGGAATGCCGGAATGGCGACGCCCTTGACGGCGAGCACGACCGACGCGGTGGCGATCAGTCCGGCGTCGCGCAGATGGAGGCCGAGGATCATGGCAACGAGACCGAGGGCGATGCCCTGAGTGGCGACGACGCGGACTACCGACCGCACCGAGCTCAACCACAGAACGGTGACGGCGCAGACGAGCACAGCGCCCACGGCCAGCGTCAGGGTTGAGGAGAACGATGACCCGCTCATGGCACGACCAGGGCCGAAATGACGGCCAGCACCGAGAGCACGAACGCTCCGGCCATGAGCTCGGGCACCCGGAAAAGGCGCAACTTGGCCACGGCCACTTCGAAGCTGGCCAAGCCGACACCGAGTGCCGCGACCTTGGCCATGGTCGTCACCAGGCCCAGCGCCAAATGTCCGGCGCCTGGCGCCGTGGCGATGCCCCAGGGAATGAATAGATTGGCGAACAGAGCGAACAGGACGGCCAGTCGCATGGACTCGCCCAGCTTGACGAGAGCGAGGTCAGGTCCGGCGTACTCGAGGACCATCGCCTCGTGGATCATGGTCAGCTCGAGGTGCGTGCTGGGGTTGTCGACCGGGAGGCGGCCGCTCTCCGCCACAATGACGATCATGAACGCCACCAGGGCGAGGAGGCGACCCGGGGTGGCCAACCAAAGCGGATGGGAAAGCGAACGGGTGATGATCGTGGGCACGTTGGACGAGTGGGCTGGAACCGAGAGGGCGAGGACCGCGACCAGGAGCGCCGGCTCGGACAGCGCTCCGATGGTCATCGCCCGACTGGCCCCCATGCCCCCAAAGGCGGTGCCGGTATCGAGCCCGCCGAGGGCCAGGGCGACCGAGCCGATCAGCAGGAGGTAGACGACGGCGAAGAGATCAGCCGACCATCCGAAGCCCGGGTCGGTGGCGAGCAAGGGCGCGATGACCGCGATCACCAGGGTCGTGGCAACCAGGACGAGCGGAGCGAGGGGAAAGATCCAGCTCGCCTGATCAGGCCGGGTCCGCTCACGACGGGCCAGCTTGCGCAGGTCGAGAAGTGGTTGGCGGATCGGAGGGCCGATTCGGCCTTCTAAGCGACAACGCACCTTGCGCATCAACCCGAGAAGGAGCGGGCCCCCGAGAACCACTCCAAGGACTTGGAGCAGCGAGATCGCCACCACTGAGACGACCGGCCAGGTGGTCCTCATGCCACCACGACCAGCACCACGATCAGCGCCACCAGGCCAAAGGCCAGGTAGCGGTGCACGCTCCCGTTCGGCACCCGGCGGGCGATCGTTCCCCACCAGCGGAGACCACCGGCGGCCGGTCTATAGAGATGTCGCTCGAAGCCGTCGTTGAGCGAGGTGTGGAACGTGGCTGCCTCGACGTAGTAGCGGGACTCGGCGACGTGGCTGACATCGAGGTCGTGCGATGGGCTCAGCACGTCCTCGAACACCCGCGTGAGCGGCTCGCCGAACGAGGTGGCGGTGTACTGCATCCGGGCGGTCTGGACCTCCCGCCCGCACCCCCACGCCTCGGTTCGGCGCACCGCCGCGCGTTGGACCAGCCTTCGCGCCCCAGCGACCAGCGAGACGGCCACGAGGAGGCCGAGGCCGAGGAGTCCGGGGGCGAGTACCCCGTGGATGCCCGACAGGCCTACCTGCCAGCCGCCCACCAGCGGGTCGGGGATATGCGTGCCGATGACATTGCGGGCCGCGTCGAGCACAGCGGGGATGACCAGGAAGGGAGCCACGCCGAAGACCAGGCACAGCGTGGCCAGCACTCCGGCACCGATCCACATCGACTCGTGGACCTCGCCAGCCTGGGCTGCAGGCTTGGTCCGGGGTCGACCTAGGAGGCCGATCCCTGCGGCCTTGACGAACGTCAGGGCCGTCAGCCCGCCGGTGAGGGCGAGCACCCCCACCCCGATGGGCATGGCCACTGCAATGGCCGGGTTTGACGAGGGAAGGCCGTGCAGCATGGCCTGGAGCAGGAGCCATTCGCTCACGAAGCCGCAGAGCGGCGGCAGGGCGGCGATGGACAGGCCTCCCACGAGGAACAGGGAGCCGGTGACCGGCATCCGTTTGAGCAGTCCACCGAGCTGGTCAAGGTCCCTCGTCCCGGTGGCTTGTTGGATTGAGCTGGCCGTGAGGAAGAGCGATCCCTTGAAGACGGCGTGAAAGACCACATGAAGCAAGGCGGCGGCGAGGGCTACCAGAGCCAGGGACTGGTGGCCGGTCGAGGCGAAGAGACCGGAGGCACCCACTCCGAGCAGCATCAGCCCGACGTTGTCGGTGGTCGAATAGGCGAGAAGGCGCTTCAAGTCCGTGCTCGTCGCCGAGTGCAGGGATCCGAAGAGGGCGGAAAGGGCGCCCAGCGTCATCACGAGCAGCCACCACCACACCGGTCCGCCGCCGAGGAGGCCGTCGCCGACCCGGATGATGCCGTAGACCCCGAGGTTCACCATTGCGGCCGACATCAGGGCGGACACGGGGCCCGGAGCCTCGGGGTGGGCGCGCGGAAGCCAGACGTGGAGCGGGACCATGCCGGCTTTCGAGCCGAACCCGATCACCACCAGTACGAACGCGCTGCTCTTCACCCATGATGGCAAGTGGGCCGAGCCGGCGGCGATGGCCGCGAACGACTGGCTCCCGGTCCTCGTGGCCAGTAGCACCAAGCCCAGAAGCAGTGCGGCCGCGCCGAACTGGGTCATCACCGCGTACCACTGGGCGGCCGCCTGCACCTCGGGCCGGCGGCGGTGATCCACTAGGACGAGCAGCAACGAGGAGACGGCCATCAACTCCCAGAGGAACAGGAATGTGGTCACACTGGCCGCAGAGGGGACGAGGAGGAGAGTGGTGACGAAGAGCGGTAGCACGCTCGACGCCGTCCGGCTGGAGAGTCCGTGGCCGTCGTAGCCGAGACGAAAGACCATGGCGCAGATTCCGACCACCGCGCTGACGGCTACGAAAAGAGCGCCGAAGCGATCGAGCATCAGCGAGAAGCCGGAAAGGGGGAGCAACCGGTCGGTGTGCACTACGGCGACGTGACCGGTGTGGAGCACCTCGGCCGCCACTGCCAGCCCAAAACCGCATGAAGCGATAGTCAACACCGATGACAGCACGGTCCGGATCCTCCCCGGCGCGATCGCCCCGGCCAAAGAGGCGGCCAGGCCGACAAGTGCAGTGGCGACGAGGAGGGCTCCGGTCACGTGCCGGCCAGGCCCCGCAACGCAGTGATGATCGTCGCGGGGTCCGGCGGGCAGCCGGGAATCTCCAGGTCGACTGGCACGACGTCGGCCACCGAGCCCTCCACGCCGTAGGCGCCGCGGAACACGCCGCAGTTGCGGGCACAGTCACCCACGGCGACGACGACACGGGGGCGGGGCACCGCTTCGAGCGTCTTTCGTAGCGGATCGGCCATATTGCGGGTGACCGGACCGGTGACCAGCAGGCCGTCGGCGTGACGCGGCGATGCTTCGAGCCGGATCCCGAATCGCTCGGCGTCGTAGACCGGGGAGAATATCGAGGCGATCTCCAGTTCACATCCGTTGCACGAGCCGGCGTCGACGTGTCGCAGCTGCAGCGAGCCCCGGTTGCGCCCGGCCGCCTGCTGGATCGCCGGCGGTCCGGGCCCGGGTGAGGGGACGGCGGCGGGGTGGGCGCGCCATCGGCGGGCCAACGTGGTGAGTCGCATAGTTGATTGATACATGAATCAATAAATATGTGTTTTGTCAAATCATCGAGTTCTGCGGTTGATGTATCGACCGACAGCGTCCCCTGCCGTCCGGGCGTTAGGCGAGCACACCCATGTCGATTCAAGGGGTCCGTGCAACGGCTTGGTGAATAGGCAACGCTTCGTTGCCCAGAACCAGGAGGTTGCAGATGGCTCGCAAGACCCTCGGATACATGAACCCATCAGAGAAGTTCGCCGAGCTCGTTGTGCTCACCGCTTGAATCCCCCTCCCCGAGCACGAGGTAAAAGTGACCCTGTGGCAGGGCGACCAATGAGCACGAAGCGTCTGACCGCGGCGACCACGATCATCGCCTCCTTCGTTGCGGTGATCGTTTCGTTTGTGGGTCCGAACCTTCAGCATTCAGCGGCCACGACCTCAACGACGACGGGAGGGTCGACGACCCCCACGTCGAAGTCGACCGTCCTCTATCTTGATGTCGGAGCATCGGTGTCCGTGGGATTTCAACCGACGCCGCGTGACCCGACCGGCCAACCGACCAATCGGGGCTACTCGAATCGACTCGTCACAATCGAGGCTGCCAGGGGGGTCACGTTGAAGCTCACGGAAGTGGGTTGCCCCGGCGAATCGATCGCCGCGATGATTCACGGACCCGATCCTTGCTACACGGCTCCCGACACCCAGCTTTCCGATGCCGTGGCCTTCCTGCGCGCGCACCACAACGCCGCTACCCTCGTCACCGTGGACCTCGGCTTCAACACCCTTGACGTCTGCTTTCGCCACCTCGACATCGACCCAACCTGCGTGACGCCGCAAATGGCGCTGCTCCGTCAACAACTGAGCCAAGTGTTGCGCACTCTTACCGGCGCCGCGGGACCACACGTTGTCTTCATTGGACTTGGTCACTACAACCCATATCTGACCAAGTCGACCAAGGAGGGTGCTGCGGAGGTCTTCGCCGGACAAAGCGTGGTGGGCCTGCACAAGATGAACCAGACCCTGTCA
>PMLV01000143.1 GCA_003160635.1 Acidimicrobiaceae bacterium
GTCACCTATCCGCTGAGCCTCTTAGGGTGAAACCTGCGTTGTACGTGCTCGCCATTCCGACAATGGGTTTGTTCAATGGAAATCCGGCGGTGGAACCGTCGTTAGGGGCATCGCCGAAGGGAACTACGGCGCCGTTGGTCGCGACCAGCCAGTACCCGCTGCCAAGAGCATCAGCCTGTATTCCGACCACCGGCGTCGCCAGAGCGTTTACTGCCGACCCGAAGTTTCCGGCATCACCGAAGGCAAAGACAGCCCCGTTCGCGGCAGCCAGCCAGTAGCCCCCTCCGTCAGGAGTAGCCGCCATGCCCACGATGCGCGAGTTGGGGGACTTCCCCGCGGCCGAGCCGTAGAACGGCGCATTGAAGCTAAAGATGCCACCGTCCGATGCGACTTCCCAATACCCGCCGGTCACTGCGTCGAGCGCCATGCCGACAACCGGCGCGTTGAGATGCGTGCCACCCATCGACCCGTAGAACGGCGCGTCACCGAAGCTGAAAATGCCGCCGTCTGAGGCGACTTCCCAGTAACCCGCCGCGATGGGGAAGCCATTTTGCTGATTGATCACGTGGGCGGCCATGCCCACCACGGGGGCATTGAGATGCGTGCCACCCATCGACCCAAAGAAACCAGCGTTACCGAAGGTGAAGATGCCACCGTCTGACGCCACCTCCCAGTACCCGGCTGTCGGGGGTGGCGGTGGTGCAGCCACATAGGTGATCCGATCGGCAGGAGATATGGCACTCGTGCCCGCTGGGCCGGTGACGGTCAGATCGAGCACCGTCCCGACCGGTTCCGGGGGAACGTTGACAAAGAGTTGCGTTGACGATGACGGCATGGAGGGGATGCTGGTCGAGCCGACCTGCACCGAGGTCTCATACAAGAAGTTGGACCCGTTGACTGTGACCGTCCCTCCAGACGACACAGTCGAAGGTGTGACCGACGTGACAACGGGTGGCGCAGTCGGAACGGGTGGGGTGGTGAAGGTGAAGTGATCGGCAGGAGATGTGGCGCTCGTACCCGATGGGGTCGTCACCGTTACATCCACGTTTCCTAAGGTTTCTATCCCGGCGGTGACGACGATCTCAGACGAAGAGACCACCTTGAAATTTATCGTGTCGTACTGGCCGAACCACACCTCCGTGGCTCCGTCAAAGTTCGCACCCGAGATGGTGACCGATGGGAGCGGCTCAGGCGCCTGAGGCTCACTTATGAATCCGGTTGACGGCGACACCGAGGTAACAACTGGTGCGGGGTCGGGACTCGTGGTCGCCGCTGCCGCTGGGGGGACTGCGAACACGAACGCTGTACCAACCGCAACGAGAAGTAGCCAGAGGGCGCTCCAACGTTGGGCCCGTCGAGCTGATTGCATCGTTACCCCTCGCACGCGATCTCTATTCCGTGAGTGATCCTGAATCGCCATTTCCAAGGCTGGCTGTGGATTGATGGAGACCACGACTATATCGACGTACCGAGAAAGAGCCGTGTGCCCGGGGTGCCTCTGTTCGCCGGGAGTGGGATGACCCTCAGTAGGGCAAATCTTCGGGTGAACAATCCCGGTAGTCAGGGGCAGGCTCGTCAACGAACTGTACTGCCTTGATTGTCAAGTGACCGTCGAGGATCGCCCGCGCAATGCGGTGCATTCCGTCCATCACACGTCCGTCAGACCCGAGGATGATCGGGTACGAGAGGTCTACTTCTTGGATGAGCCGAACCTGGTCGATGATGCGTCGGACCGTTGGTGTTGGCCCGAACTTGAACCAGAAGTCAGTGTCAACATCGGCAATGGAATCGAGCGCCGGCCGTCGTGGGAGACACGGGTATCGGATCGGGCAACAATCCTGGGCATGGAACTGGCCTCTTGAGATGATCAGCAAAGGTCCGACACTCGCCTCGCTGTTCCTTTGACGTGGGAAGGAGTGGCACACCGTCGACCACTTGCGCCCTTGGTCCGGATGTAGTGGAGGTGAGCTCAGTACCTTGCGCCTGTGCTGCCTGTGGCGACGTCAAGGAGTGTCCGTGGACAAGGAGGTCAGTAGAGCGGAAACCATGAGAAGGCATGCCAGTCCCGGCAGGCAGGAGAAGGAAATGTGACGAAGCCAGGCTCGTTGCTCCGAATCAGTCCTCGACATGAAAGAAGTCTGGCAGTTGGCCGCTGACCACTACGTTCACATCCTGGAGCAGCCGGCGCTGCCCCATAAGGACCCGCCTGAAGCCGAGCTCTGAGCTCGCCCTACCGCCAGTGTGCGAGTTGCGCCCGAGCTCGTGCCACGACCTCCGAGATGGTGGACGAGTCCGTCTCGACTCCGAGCAGGGCATCCGGTGGAAACGCCACTTGGGGTTCCTCATCGTTCTCATAGACGCGGACCTCCACGATCGCCAGCAGCGCACCTCTTTCCCTTTGACGTTGCGTGATGCGCCGTTCCACCTCTGGCCGGACCCCTGGTGACAAATGTGTGTTGTCGCCTGAGGTATAGGCGACCCAGCCATGTTCTGCCGTCATTCTTCAAGTATGTGGCGGGCCGCTCCCGAGGTGGTGGCAGCACGATAGTTGCTTTGGGGTTAGCCACCTTGGCAACCCGCCCTTGCGAAGGAATACTGAAGCGGAAGCACCCACAGGAGGGCGCATTGGGGGCAGTCAGTTTTGTCTTTCGGACCGAGTTGCGTCGCCGATGGCGATCATGGCTGGTTCTTGCAATCCTTATCAGCATCGCGGGTGGATTCGTGGTGGCTGCCGCCGCCGCGGGTCGTCGTACCGAATCCGCGTTTCCAGGGTTCGCTACCGCCCATGGCTTCGACGTCCTTGTTGACGCCAGTAAGCCCGAACCCAGAATCGCCAAGCTCCCCGGAGTCACGTCCGCCACAGAGCTTGTTTTCGCCGTCAATGGTCAACCGACCTGCGACTGCACCCATCCGATCAACGGGAACGACCTCTACGTTGGGGTGGTCCCTGCACCGGAAGAACCGCCTTTTAAACTCGTCTCTGGACACATGCCTGACCGATCGGCACCCGACCAGGTGCTGGCCTCATTCACCTTGCAACAGGACGACGGGGTGCAGTTGGGGACGGTCATCCATGTTCCGCTTTACTCGGCATCGCAAGCCTCGGCAGACAGCCCTGGCCCCAGTGGCGTGTTACCCAGACCCAAGGGTCCGACGGTCGCCCTCCACGTGGTTGGAATCGAAGCCAGCGAGGAAGAATTCCCCTCTGGAGGGGCACCTCTCTACGCACTGTATGGCACCCAAGCATTCGCCCGCACCGTGCTGCCACGGACGGCGCTCTACTATCAATACTTCGTCCACCTGCGTCACGGTGTAGCTGACCTTCCCCGATTCGAGAATGTAGTCAACCCCCTGCAACTGGGTTCCTACTCGAATGAAGACGACCAAGCAGCTTCGATCGAAGCCTCGATCCATCCACAGGCTATCGGGTGGTGGATTCTGGCAGCGCTCGCCGCCTTGGTCGGTGTCGCGGTCGTCGGTCAGGCTCTTGCCCGCCAGAGCGTCGTCGAGAGCGAGGATTTTCCGACGATGGTGTCCCTCGGCGCCGATCGACGACAGCTTTTGACGCTGGGCATGGAACGGAACTTGATGGTGGGGTTCGCTGGTGCCGGCGGAGCCTTAGCGGTCGCCACCGCGTTGTCCCCGTTGGCACCGCTCGGCGAGGCGCGTACCGCTGAAACCTCGACGGGCGTGGTCTTCGACATCCCCGTCCTTTTGCTGGGGGCACTCGCCACGGTGGCGGTTGTGTTTGCCCTTGGAATATGGCCAGCCCTTCGGGCCGCGCGAACCTTGCGCTCCGATGATCGGGCAATTACCTCCGGCCCATCTGTTGCAGTGGCGCATTTAGCGTCAATGGGCGCGCCGCCGAGTGCAATGATCGGTGTCCGTAACGCCCTGGAGAGGAGGAAAGGTGGGGCGGCCGTTCCGGTAGGGAGCGCCCTTCTCGGCATGGTGCTGGCGGTGATAGCGCTGTGCGGGACGGCGGTTTTCGGCGCGAGCCTTTCGCACCTCACGGCCACTCCAAGGTTGTTCGGCGATCCGTTTCAGCTCAATCTCAACACAAACGGGGGACCATCGGACCCCGCCCTCCTCCGAAGCCTTGAGCACGACAATGCCGTCACCGCGATCACTGCGGGCATCGGCTCGGGGGAGATCTCGGTCAACAAGGTACTGGTGGGCGCCGTCTCAGCAACGGCCATCCGTGGTCCACTTCTGTTTTCGACGGTCGATGGGCAGCTTCCGCGCGGCGACGGAGCCCAAATCGGCTTGGGCGCGACGACCATGCGTCAAGCCGGTGCGCATCTGGGATCCGTCGTCCACGTCACGTTGACGGGGCCGTCGGGTGCTACTCGGACCGCGTCGTTCCGGGTGGTCTCTCAGATTTCCTTCCCGGAGTTGGAAGGAACCATCAGCCTGGGTACCGGCGCGCTGTTCACGAACACTGGCCTTGAGGATGCGTTGTTGTGTCCTCCGGGTCCAGGGCGCGCCGCGTGTCAACAGCAGAAGATGGGGAGTGGGATCCTGGCCAGCGTCGTATCCGGTCCGCGGGGGCGGGCGGCCATCAACCACTATCTCGATTCGAACTCGTCAATCGCCATACCCGTCGTCATTCCGACATCTCTCATCAATTTCGGCGAGGCAGTCAATTTCCCGCTCATCTTTGGCGCGATGTTGGCCGTGTTCGGCGCAGCGACGCTCACTCATCTACTCGTCGTCAGCGTGTCGCGTCGCCGACGAGAGATCGGGCTCCTAAAGGTCCTGGGGTTCGTAAATCGCCAGGTTGCCTCAGCTGTGGTCTGGCAAGCCACGACGTTAGCCCTCCTTGGAATCGTGATCGGCGTCCCCCTGGGAATAGTCGCCGGTCGGGCGATATGGAGGGCATTCGCGAACAACATCGGAGTTGTCCCGGTCTCCGTCGTGCCGATCTGGCTCGCGGGAGCACTGGTGGCGGGAGTCATTATCGTGGCGAACATGCTCGCGATAGGACCCGCGCTGCTGGCGACGCGGTCCAAGCCGGCAACGCTCCTGCGAGCGCAGTAAACCGTTGATGGGGGGAGCGGAGCAGAGGCCTCGGAATGGTAAACGGTCATTTAGAACTTGCCAGCAACGATGTCGCTGGTTGTCACGCGAGACACCTGGTAGCTGATCGTCCCGGTGGGGGTCTGGCCGGGCGCCCCGCTTGCGAACGACACCGGGATGCCCGTGGTCGCGTTGATCGTCAGCTGCTCGGTGTATCCGTACCCCACCTCGGAGGTGCCGGCGGTCAGCACCAGCGTCGGCTGGCCTCCGGACGTGCCCGGCGTAACGATCACATCGGGAAGCGTGGCGAGTATCCGCAATACGCCGGCGCGAACCTGCGGTTCACCTGAGCCGGCGATGATCGCGTCCTGCGAGTTCTCCCACACCCAGTTGTCGAACAGGTTCCCGGCCTGCGGCTGTCCCGTGGCCGCCTGCTTCGCCGCAATGTCGGCGCTATTGGGAGTCTGCGTGGGGCTGATCACGTTGCTCGGGTCGGCCGCGTCGGCCATGTCCTGGGCCGCCGTCTCTACGTTGCCCGTGGCTGCGAGCTTCGCCGCCGCAACCTCGCGGGCGAAGAGCCCACCGCCGAGGTTGTCTTGCGCGCTGACCTGTCCGGCGAGACCACTCTCGGTCTGCGAGAAGAAGTACTCGCCGTTGTCGGCGTACAGGTCATAGACGGTCACGCTCTTGCCGCCGCCGGTGGTCGTCCTCGCCACGAGCGCGGCGTTGCCGCCCGGCGCGGCGGACCCGCTGACATAGTCGGCGAGGCGGACCAGGGGCGACGCAACGTGGTCCGAGGTCGACGGGATCTTGGGTGGGTGGCCCGGCGAGGTCGCGACGAGTGCGACGGTAGCCACCGCGGCAGCGACCCCAGCGGCGACTCCGCCGCGGACAACCACCGTGCGCCGGGGCCGTTTCGGGTGATGGGGGAGTTCCATCACCCGCGGGTCACCCTCCAGGGCGATGGCCGCGTGGAGCACCGTGCGGGCCTGCTCGAACGCCTCGTTGGGCAGGGGTTCTACGTCACCCAGCCGGCCGACCAGCTCCATCTCGTTAACGATCATCTCGTGTCCTTTCACTTCGAGTCCTTCACGGTGTTCAGGTCCGTCAACAGGTCCAGCATCCCTGGCGCGCGTCGCAGGGTCAGGCGGGCTTGGTGCAGGTATCGGTATGCACTCCCGGCCGGGATGCCGAGGGCTCGCGCCGCGTCCGCGACACTGAGGTCCTCCCACACCACCAGGGTCAGCACCTCGCGCTCGGCGGGCCGTAGGCCCATCACGGCGATGCGCAGCGCCGCAGCCCCGTCGATCCGCTCGTCCACCCCCGGCCAGGGGTCCCATCCGTCAGCCATGGCGGGGAGTGGTTCCTCGGCCGGCAGGGACCGCCAGTGACGTCGGAGCGTGTTACGGGCCACCCCGAACAGCCACGGGCGGGCATCGGGAAACGCGCGATCATAGGCGCCCCGAGACCCGAATGCCGCCAGCCATACCTCGCTGAGGAGGTCCTTCGCCACTTCCCGGCCTGCGCGGCGGGCAAGGTACGCGCCGACCGCGGCCTCGTGACGGCGGACCACCTCGACAAAGGCCTCCCCGTCGCCAGTCAGTGACCAGCCGATCAACTCCGCATCTGACGCCACAGTCCTCCTCGAACCATCGTCTTCCTTCACCCAGTACTTGCCAAACGACCCCTCAAATCCTTCAGGGCCGTCGGCAGCGTCACAAACGGACCGTTTCTGAGCTTGCAAATGAAGGTTCGCCTCGGCTCAAGCCGATCCCCCCGCAATGATCAAGTTGCTCACCAGGCCGTCAGTGCTCGAGAGACCCGCTTCGTGATGTACGCCGGCCCGGAACTACTCGCCGGCGAGCATCTTCCTTCGGGATTCGACTGCGGATCGGCAGCCCTCAACGCCTGGCTTGTCCATAGGGCACTGGGAAATTAGTCCTCCCGTATAAGCCGGACCTGGGTCGTCGTCAAACCGGTCAGGTCGTGGCCGTCTATGCGTCCTCGACAGCATCCACTCTTCGGTCGTCTGCGTCGAAAAATATGGGGCGCAATCGCCAGTCGGAGTTTACGTGCCACTGCCCATCAGGCGACCCTCAGAACGACCAAGAACGTCGGGGTGCGGGCGCGGCTGATCGGCACATTTGTGGCGGGGTCAGGTGCCGCTGCCGTTACCCGACGAAGCACCGCCCATCATGTTGCCGTTCATCATCCAGTCATCCCAGTTGTTGATGTGTTGTTCCATCCAGTTCACCATGTTGTTGCACCAGCCGAGTGAAGGAGGGGTCGTGATCGAGGCCCCTGACTGAGTGCGCATCCACTGACGGCAGGTGGAACCCATTGTCGTGGCACTGCCCCACATCATCGGACCGGTCATGTCTCCGTTTCGGAGTTGTTGGTCCATCCAGTCGGCCATAAGGGCACATGCCGTGCTGGCCGAGCTTGTGCCCAATCTGGGAGCGGAGTTCCCCGTCCATTCCCCACAGACCCGCTGGACGGACGCCAATCGTTGCTGGTCGGTTACACCCGAACTGTCGCTGCTGAAGATAAGGAACCCGACAATGACCAGGGCGGCTACTACCAGACCGATCAAGATTACCCATGGGCCGTGACGCCTGATTGAGGACGTCCCGACAGGCGTCGCTTTCTGCACGGTGCTCACTCTCCGATACTCAGCCAGCAAGCCTGGTTACACCAGGGCCATAGGTCACCCGGTTGGGGCATCACCTGTTCCGGTTACTTCGCCCAGGTCCATCCCAGCACCAAAGGGGAAGCTGCGTTCGTGCAGTACGGGTTTCCCCAAGCCCGAGACGCAATGGGTATCCATGTTGGGCCGTTAGGGATGCAACCAGGGAAATCCTGGTTGTGCAGACTGTGGGCGCCGTCCTCGACGAATTGTCGAGGGTCGAGTGGAGGCCCGACGCGTATCGATCCCGCCGTTACCTCACGGCAGGTGAGCTGGCTGAGGGTGGGGCCGGAGCCATCACCCGCAAGTCCGGGCAGGTGGGTGGCGTAGGCCAGTGGGACGAAAGACCCTGGTCCATGAGCGCGGGTGGGCGCACATTGGAGGCATGGAGGAGTTGCCCGACCCAGTAGACATCCCATCAGCAACCATTGGCTCAATCTTGAGGCCCGGCCTCGACCTCTATTGGATTCCGCTTGGTGCCGGCGCGGGTGTTGTGCGCCTCAGCGGGAGGGCGTACGAGGCGCTCTCTGCGCTTTTTCAACGTCGTCCCCGCCGAGACCTTTACCACTCCGCTCTGGTGGCGCAGACCACGGATGCCAAGTTCGTCATCGAAATGACCCCGGTCCCCGATGGTAGGGGACGACAAGACCGCGGTGTGGTCTCTGAAGGCCCTGTCGGAAGCCGATGCGTCCGGCGATTGCGAGTCTTTCGATATGAGATCCGCCGATGGCGCGAGGGCGTGATCCCTGATATCTCCTTGGCGGTCGCGAGTCCGGTTCGTGTTACCGATGACGCCGATCTCGTGCACCAGGTTTTCGAGAGCGTGCCGCTCGTGCCCACACCGGTCTGGGGCCGAAATGAGCTGCACGCCGGCGAGATGTGGAACTCAAACTCGGTGGTCGCCTGGGTCCTGACCCGCGCCGGGCTCCTTGACGCAGCCGGTCGGCCACCTCTCGGAGGCAGGGCGCCCGGATGGGATGCTGGTGTCGTCATCGCCGAGCGGCCTCACCTCGCGTCTGACACTGGACGACGCCCAACACCGTCCGAGCTGCGTGAAGAGGTTCGCACTGTCGCGCACGATTTCCCGTCATTTGCGACGGCGCCGCTCTATCGAAGATGGCACCAACACTGGGGGGCCACACCGGCCGAAGTTGCCGGTTCCCTCCCCGGCGATTCTCTCCAGCCACGTGCCAAGTTCCGAGCCACCCGTGCGATCACCATCGATGCGCCGCCAGATTCCGTGTGGCCGTGGCTCGTGCAGGTCGGAGGCGGCCGGGCCGGCTGGTACAGCAACGACCTGCTCGACAACCTCGGTCGGCCCAGTGCCACCACCGTTGTGCCCGACCTCCAGCACCTCGAGGTCGGCCAATGGGTGCCGATGTCGCCATCGGGGACATCGTCCGATCGCAATTCCTTTCGGGTTCACTCGTTCCAGGTGAACCGGTGGATGCTCTGGACCAAGCCCGACAGTACCTGGGCCTGGTGCCTCACCCCGACCGATGATGGCGGCACGCGCCTGGTGACGCGGATCCACGCCGTCTACGACTGGCGCCACCCGCTAATGGCCCTCCTCGGAGTAATGCTCATGGAGTTCGGAGACTTCGCCATGTGTCGAAGGATGCTCCGCGGGATCAAGGCACGATCCGAGGCCCTGGCCCGGGAGGACGAAGTCGGACATCTCGCCACTACCTTGGCTCAACGATGACTCAGAGTCCCTCTGCGTCCGAAGGTAAAGGTGGCGTCACGCGGACCGGCGGCCAGGGAAAGGACCAGACAGGCCAATGACGATTGCTGCCAGAGGTCAGGCACCAAGAAGCACACGAACCGGTCTGCGAAGAGCCGGGTTGGCCACCGTCGGCGTCGCCGCGGCGGCAAGTGTGGGATTAATGACGTACCCGCTTTGGCAGGACTGGTGCCTCACTTGGGGCGCAGCGGGCGACGAACCGACCAGGACCCTGCCCGGCGACGACCTGTTGGAGAACCCAGAGCTGCTCTCCACCCGCGCCATCTCAATCGACGCCTCCGTGGGCGACACATGGCCGTGGCTGGCCCAGATGGGATCAGGTCGGGGAGGCGTCTACACCTATGACTGGATCGAGAATCTCTTCGGCCTGCACATGCACAGCGCTGACGTGGTTCTCCCGCAGTTCCAGAACATTCAGGTCGGTGATGCACAGCAGCTCGGCAAGAAGGGACCGGTCTTGCGCGTGACGGTTGCCGATCCTGAATCCGCCCTCGTCTTTCGCTCGGACGATGGCAACTGGGTGTGGGCCTTTTGTTTGGTGGACGAGGGAACTGGGACCCGGCTCATCAGCCGGAACCGGATCGCCACGCCCGGGGCGTCATGGCTCTCTCGTGCCTTCTACCGCTTCGTGATGGAACCGGGCAGCCTCGTGATGGAGCGCAAGATGCTTCTGGGCATCAAGGAGCGCGCCGAACGACTGGCTCGGGGGTCCGAAGGTACGATTCCATAAAATTGGTTTGTCGCCGTCATCGGACCGGCCGCGGGTAGGGAATCTCAGAATCCATCCAATGCTCGTGAAGCGACGCTTTTGGGGGACCTTGGGCCCTATTGAGGTCGTGGGTCAGGGCCGACAATGGGCACCAATATGGGATTTCCCCGGAATCTCGCGGCAACGTCGGGAGCTTGGAGCGTCCGCCACCGACGGGTGGCCATTTTCGGGTGGCTGGTGTTCGTGGTTGCCGCCTACACCTTCGGGGGCATGGTTGGACAGCGCAACCTCACCGACGCCCAGATGGGCAACGGCCAATCCGGGCAGGGGACCAGCGTCTACGAGAAGGCCTTCCCGTTCCACAGCTCGGAAGAGGTTCTCGTGCAAGGGCGGGGGAGCGCCGCCCCTAGTGAGGCTGTCTTCACCGCAGCGGTAAGCGACCTCGTTGCTCGCCTCCGTAGCCTGAAGACGGTCGCCGACATTCAGTCTCCTCTCCCGGTCGTGGGAGCGGTCGTGAGCCCCGCCCTGCGCTCGGCGGACGGGCGGTCGTTGCTCGTCAGCTTCGAGGTGGCAGGGGATAGCAATCAAGCCCAGAACAACGTCGAGGGTCCGCTCGCTGCCACGGCGGCCACCGCTGCCGCCCATCCGCAGTTGCGGGTGGAGGAGTTCGGCTCAGCCAGTGCCAACAAGGCGTTGATCAAAGCCTACGACGGCGACTTCAACCGAGCCGAACACTCCTCGCTGCCCATAACACTTCTGATCCTGCTCATCGCGTTTGGTTCCCTTGTCGCGGCGGGTGTGCCGCTGCTGCTCGGCTTTACTGCCGTCATCGGGGCGCTCGGGTTGATCAAGCCGATCAGTCATCTGTACCCAGTCGCGCAAGGGCAGATCGAGCCGGTCGTTCTGCTGGTGGGTCTGGCCGTGGGTGTGGACTATTCAATGTTCTACCTGCGGCGGAAGCTGGAGGAACGACATGCCGGGAGCAGTGGCGAGACCGCCCTGGCCCGCGCCGCTGCCACATCGGGGAGGGCCGTACTCATCTCTGGGCTGACGGTGATGACCGCCATGGCAGGGATGCTCTTGGCCGGCAACGCGGTGTTCATCTCGCTGGGCCTAGGGACGATGCTCGTCGTGGCGGTCGCCATCGTTGGTTCCGTAACCGTCTTGCCAGCCGTCATGGCCCGCCTCGGCGACCGAATTGAATGGGGGCGGGTCCCCTTCATCGCCAAGCGGCGGACCCAGGGTACGTCCCCTATGTGGTCGTGGCTCGTCGCTCGCGTGTTACGCCGGCCAGTCCTCTCAATGACTCTGGCCATCGGACTACTACTCGCTCTGGCCGCGCCTGCGCTGGCGATGCGTACGGTCGATCCGGGCGTTGTCGGCCTACCCCCCAACTTGCCCATCATGCAGACCTACGATCGAATCGAGGCGGCATTCCCCGGGGCACCGATGTCCGCCTTGGTCGTGGTCAGTGCCAAGGACGTCACCTCACCGGACGTGGGCGCCGGTGTGGCCGCAATGGATCGCGCCATCTTGTCAAGAACTGGCCAAATGGGTGGCCCGGTCGTAGAGGCAATCAGCCGCGACCACACGGTTGCGATCGTGACCGTCTCGCTCGCCGGAAGCGGGACCAACACCAAGTCAACCTCAGCCCTCGCTGTCTTGCGTAACCAAGTCATTCCCGCCGCCATCGGTCGAGCATCCGGAACGCATGTGTATGTCACTGGGATGACCGCGGCGTCGGTCGATTTCAATGGGACCATGAAGCACCACCTACCACTCGTCTTCATTTTTGTGTTGGGCCTGGCATTCCTGTTACTCCTCCTGTCGTTCCGTTCGGTGGTGATTCCGCTGGTCACGATCGCTCTGAATCTGCTGTCCGTGGGAGCGGCGTACGGGGTGATGGTGCTTGTCTTCCAATTCGGCTTCCTACGATCGCTGATCGGAGCGCAGGACGTGGGCGGAGTGATCGATTGGATTCCGCTCTTCTTGCTTGTGGTGCTCTTTGGCCTATCGATGGACTATCACGTGCTCATCCTCAGCCGGATCCGCGAAGGCCACGAACGGGGTTTGCCGACCTCCCAGGCCGTCGCCGAGGGAATCACGACAACAGCCGGCGTGATCACAAGCGCGGCGTTTGTGATGGTCGCCGTATTCGCTATCTTCGCCACTCTGAGCGAGATCGACTTCAAGCAGCTTGGGGTAGCGCTTGCGTCCGCCGTGCTGATCGACGCCACACTCGTCCGCGTCGTGTTGCTGCCGTCGGTCATGACCGTTCTCGGCCGATGGAATTGGTACCTCCCACATTGGCTCGCCTTCTTGGCCCGACCCCGCCCTGTGCCCGTAGCCACCGAGGTGCCCAAAGCCAAAATTGCGGCATGACCCTCGATCGAACCAACGGGCCCGCCTTCGAGACAATGGCAGGAATTCATGCGGACATGGGTGTGCCACCAACCAGCGCGAATGTCAGTGGATTCACGCACCGTGACGGGCACGGACCGCTGTCACGCCGCCCACGCTTACATGTGAGGTTCGACGTCGACAGGGCCGAAAATCCCTAGTGACACGACCGACGTGGAGGCGACCTCGAGCGTCCTCGTAACAACCATGTCGCTCTCAACCACCAAGGCAGCACAGGCCACGGCAAAGTCGTAGACAGCTATTTCTGCGGAGTGTCGAGTCCGGGATAGACCATGTGCTAACTGAGCGCAAGGAGTAGGTCTCTTCCCGTGTGAGCCACAGGAGGAAGATCGTCAATTGCCTACGAGCCGTGCGGGCGTACCGCGTGCCGCTGCCGCGTCGAGAAGTTGAGGATTCTCGTCCGCTGCGGCGAGGCAGAGCTCAGCGCGCTGGCGCTCGGCCGCCGCAAGGGCCTCGAGAGACATCAGATTCAGGCGCACTCCGTCCTGGAGTAGTCGGGCCATCGGCCATGCCAGTTCTCGCAATGACATGAGCCCTATGGTCTCGGGAAGTGTGGTGATGGCACGCACCGCCGACGCTGCCACAACGGGATCAGCCCGACCCAAGCGCCGTGACATTGCACCCGTCACTTCATGGGTGCTCACGGCCCTGCAGAGCCGGTGATACCAAAGCCCAGTGGTGAAGATCCGCGCACCCGGGACGCGGAAGTTGGGCGGTTCCTCATTGAGCAGAATCTGCAGCAGGAGGTGGTCGTCGACGATCACGTCCACGGTCGTGGTTACGCGAGATCGGGGTCTTCAGCTGCCACTTGGCCGGCGAGCTTGGAATATCCGCCGGCCTCATGGATCGCATCGCGAAGCATTGCGCGCAACCCGCCCCGGCCGGCCGGGACGATGAGCAGCGCATCGCCGAGATCCGCCACTTCGACGGACCCGCCGTCGTTCAGGTGCCACCGACGCCTGGCCTCAGCGGGTAGTGCCATTTGGCCACGTTCCGAGACTCGGAACTCAGAAATACTCACACCCCCAGGTTACTGTCAACAAGGCATGTTGACAAGGAAGCCTTGTTGGCGTGAAGCAGTCGGATCTTGTTCGTGTCGGAAGGGGGATTCAACAATGCCTTACGGACTCTTGGAAGCTTCGCGGTTTGGGCGCTTTTTTGGTGGTGGTGAGGGAATTCAAGATAATGCCATGCGCGAAATCAGCATCACGGAACTGTGGTTGCCAGCTGCCTGACGAGGGCGAGGAGGACGTTGAGTGCGGGAGCGCCCCACAACCGAGGTCAAAGGGCCAGGGCCTCTGGTCCCACCAGGACACGGTGGCCGGGATCGCGGCGGACCTGGATCACGACTGCATTGAGGCGGGCCCTACATCTCGAAATACGGGACGGTCTGACTCACGCCGATCTCAACGAAGTATGAGGTTGCCCGCGAGGGCCATCAGGGTGTGCTCTTGGTCCGTTCGCAGGCTGGCTTCATGGAGAAATGCGTCCAGCTCCCATGGGGTGTTCATGCCACCCATCTAGAAGCAGCGCCCAGAAGTCGTCGATGGAGAGGCAAGCGTGGCGCCGGAACAGGTCGATCAGTTGAACGTGGGGTTCGGGTCCTTTCGACACGGCGATCTCCCAAAGGTTGCGTTGGGGGCTCGCGTTCGTCCCTTTGAAACCACGCTATCGAAGGTGAGAGCTTCCGTGCACTCCCGGCCGTGTCCGGTAACGCCCCGCTCCGGCAGCCCAAGGCCGTGGCAAATCCTCCTCGCCTCATCATCTGCTGGCTGTGCAATCGCAACGGTCGGCGGCGCTCGGACGCGCTCAGTGCCCGTCTGACGCTGGCCCGTGGCGGAGGCCCGAGCCCATCTCGAGCCCATCTCGAACCCATCTCGTCCGCGACCAACTTGTGAGCGGTGCGGCGCTTAGCGCCGTCCCTGTGGTGTGGTCATGGCGTCGCCGTGATGCCCACGATGTTCGACACGTGGA
>PMLV01000068.1 GCA_003160635.1 Acidimicrobiaceae bacterium
CCTTTCCGTGCAACAGGGAGGCTAATCCTTCCAGCGTCCATGTAGCGGGGGTATTTCCTAAGCGTCATTCGCTTTGGCGCGTGCTACCGGCACGCCTCGACGTACCACGTCCGCCCCTTGCGGTCGCGCCACGTGCCCTTCCACGCCGGGCGGCTCGTAGCAGTGCATCGCCTGCAGCTGGGCTGAAAAGACCATGCGAAACTTCCTGGACGAAGAATCCGGCCGAGGCTGCGCTGCACGATCTGCCCGTTATGGGTGGAGCGCGCCTTCGCTTTACTTTGGGCCGACGTCGAATGCTAGGTCCCGGCCTGGGCCGCCAGGTCGGGACCGATGATCACCACGACGTCGATTCCGCTGGCCGAGGTAACCGGGACCGACGCCGTCAGCGGTTGGACGGCCGCTGGTTTGAGACCGAGGGCGACGGCGATGGCCGCGGCGGACTCTTGCTGGCCCGCGGCGTAGTACACCGCCGAGGTTCCCTCGGTAGTGGTCGCATCAACCGGCGGCCGCACGGCCCACCCTTGCGCGCCCAACACGGACGAATAATGCGCGGCCAGTAAACCCGCCCCGGTGGCATTGGCCACCAACACGCTCACCGAGGCGTGGGCGACCGTGGTGGTGGTGGTGGGAACCGCCGGTCGTTTCACTGTGGTCGGCGTGGTGGACGGAGGTGCGACGTCTCCAGTCACCGTGGGTCGAGTACCGACGCCAACCAAGACCACAGCACCAACGATGAAGATGACCACAACGACGAATGCCCGCACTGGCGCGATCCGGGAAGATTGACGAGGTCCAGAGGTCATTCTGAGGCCAGCCTGCCCTTCCCATAAGGCTTGAGGCAAGCCTTCACCGATCCGGCTGCCATGCCCGAATAGCTGCGGCCCCTCGGATTTCGGACGCTCCCGTGACGACGTAGGTCGCAGAGTTCGGGCATTTGATCCATAAGCAAACGGTAGCGGGCCAGGTGGTCAGCCCCGAGACCATTGGCGTTTGGGTGCGACCACCGAGCGGGAACGGCGGAAGCTGCGGGTGGTGGCGTAGCGAGGATCTGGCAAAAGGGATCCGTTGGTCAGGGGAGCGACATTGGCGTGGGTAGTCAGCATGGGGGCCAAGTGCCAGCCGGGTGTTGTTCGGACCCTTGGGAAGTCAAGTCGCCAACTTGCCGGATGCAGCCTCCTTGTAAGCGGCAGTCAGTGCTTCCAACAGACCGTCAGAGAGCACGCGGATTGCCGTGCCTTGGCCGATGGGCATACCGATGATTTGTTCGATCCGAGTCTTGGCGACAGGTGCCCGCCTATCGAAAACACTCTTGAAGAGTTGCATTGAGGATGTCGCGGCGCAGTTCACAGTAGCCAGGCTCATGTCACCTGGCATATAGACACGCAGGACGGTTCCATAGGATCCGCGATACGTGAGCAACGTCGCCAGACCGCTCGATTCAAGCTGACTCGCCCAGTCGCACAACGGATCGAGGAAGATCCGGTGGTCCGCCGAGGCGACCGCCACAGCCTGGCGGAACTCGTCGATGCCAGGAGTCTGGACTCCTTGATCAGCGGCTGGCTCAGCACCAAGAGCTTGCTCGGCTCTGAATCGTTCCGGCTCAACGCGTGTTGGAACGACCAACTGCGTTTCGCCGATCTCGTATGCGGCGACCGTGATGAGGTCGATTATCAGCCGGTCGGTTACGAACTCCAGGTATCCGACGAGGTGAACGAGGTCCTTGGGAGCGGCATCGAGAACAATAACCAGCCGGAACCTACCTTCAGCGAGGCTTTCGGTCAGTCCCTCATTAATCGGCGATGAGCCTCGTCGGTCGACTGATCTTGGCTGGCGTCAGTCACGGCAGCGAACAGGCTCTCGTATTCACGGGAGCGCAAGTGCTGTCCAAGCACCTCCGCTTCAAGCTGCGCCGGAGTCAATCCGTGTAGGTGAGCGGCGTACGCCAGCACCTGGGCGACTACCGCTCGTCGGGCTTCAGCGTTGGCGGCAAGTTTCACCTCAATGACGACGACCCGACCAGATGGCTCCACAGCGATCAGGTCGGCACTGCCGGATCCCAATCGCACCTCTCGCCCGACAATCGCTAGGCGCGGGGAACCTGCCAGGGGCAGGAGCTGAGGACCCTGTTCGACCAGGGTATGAAGGGTGTCCTCGTCGGGGAACCCTGCTGTAGGCAGCAGTTTCCAACCGCCCGTGGGATCGGTACTCCAGATTGCAGCCACGGGACTTCCTACCAGAATCCTGGAACGTCAGAGCGGGGCGATCTAGGGATCGAGGGCGGTACGTTGAACCAGTGCCCTCCCCCCGACTCATCGACCCATCTGATGGTCCCGATGAACAGGATCCCGAGCTGAACCCCCGATGCGCTCGCTGACGACCCGCCCTTCGCCAACTATGAGATCAGGGACGATCAGGACGACGAGTAGTCGTTGAGAGAGCGTCGGCCCCTGGCGAGCGTCGAACTGTTTGCTAACCGGTGCTGTGCGCTACAGGCACGAGGCATATATTGACGGGAGGGCCTGGCCTATGGCTACCTGGGATAGTCGACGGCCCCAGAACTGGGAGCCATTCGATCTGCGTCTCGGCGGCGTGGTCGACCTAGGTGGTCACATGGAGGCTTCGTGGTGATCCAGGCACGCTGCATGGCGAACCTTGCACGGAATCTTGCTGAGCGCATTCCGGTGCCGGACGCGAAACGTCCGGTGCCGGACGCGAAACGACCCCCCCGCTGAGGCAGGGAGGTCGCCCGCTGGTGGCACCCGCCGCCCACACAACGGTGCACCTTTACTTCTCGTTCCTAATAGGGTCGAAGGTCCCAAAGCTGGGAAGACGGGACTTTCGGCCTAACGCGTGCTGACCTTCGGCGTGTGCCTCTGGCACGCCTCCACGTACCAGGTGCGCCACCCTTGACGTCTTTCCACGACCCCTAGTCCGTTGTCGTTCTCTCTGGTCGGCGACGACGCTGACATCTTGGCCTTTACTGGCCCTCTCCATTCTTAGACAACACGTCATCAGCTCATACCCACCGTTTGGCGATGTGAGCGCGGGGGACGAGGACGACGACTGATCGATCGGGAGCGTCATCGGACGGGATCAACCCTCGTAGATGGCGGCGGCGCGGCGATGGTGCCGACCTGTTTGCTAACAGGTTGTGGACCGTCCACCCATGGGGGAGTGGTCGTCACGGGGCGTGAGTCTGGAGCAGGGTCACGGCACGGGCTTATGGCCGCGACGAAGAAGCAGTTCACCCCGTACAGGCGGATATGGGGTTATGGTCCGGTTCCCCCCTCCGACACGCGACAACCCCACGCGCAGTGAGGCGATGACCTTTTCGCCCTCCTCGCTGCGCTAATAGCGAAGACACACACCGGCGGCGCTTGAAGGCCGGATTCGTGTCGAGTGCTAACCGATTGCTAACCCGCACACTCCGAATCCATGGGGGCATTGCGGGAGCCAGCTCAGCAACCCGGTAGCTGGCATCAATCGGACTGGTGGCCTCGGCACTGTCTACACTCCACGCCTTGGGGAAGTTGGAGTGGTCGTTCAAGTCAATCGCGACCATCAATGCCAGCCCTGAGCGCGTTGTGGCTTGGTGGTTCCACCCAGATCGGCACCGCCCGCATTTCTGCGGGCGGCGTTAGGGATGGGACTTCAGAGGCGTCTGTCACTCGGCGCCTACTCGTCTAACTCGAAGCACCGAAGTTCGGCTGTGATGGCGGGGATGGCGGCTGGCGAGAACCAAACTACGCGGTTGTACTCATTGTCGTTGTCGTCGTCGAAGAAGCACTCATCATTGTCCAGCAGCTCGCCGGTTAGGTCAACGAAGTTGCCAAAGCCGATGCCGATGGGCGGGACATTCTTGGGCGACCAGTCGCCAGCGTCTCCCCCATGCTCGGCGGTCACGACTGCACCTTCGCGAGCGAGCGGCGATTGGCGGAATCATCTTGGTGGGGCTCCAGTCGGTCTGCAGCCACGTGAGGTGGGCGTCGCAAATCTCGACGTCTCCGAGTGTTGGGTGCTCGACAGTGGCAACGCTGTCAGCGTCGCACATGGCGAACCATTCGCAAGTCACGGCGCCTCCTCACGCAGGTGCTCGTTGTACACGTTGACCCATTTGGCTGCCTGGCCACGCCCGCCAACGCACGCCTTCGTGACGTGTGTCCGACCGTCCGGATACGTGAAGTACAACGTGGTACCGTCGAACACGAGTGTCGCTTGCGCGGCCAACAGCTCGTCAATCTTCTTCCTCTTCAACTGGACCACGGGTCCGCCTCGGTAGAGCAGGCCAACATTGACCTACATAGCCTTAGCCGCAGCGTGATATTTTGTCATGAAGTCCGGCATGGTGTCTCCTTCTGGGTTGGTGCTCTCAGGGGACGTGAGTGGTCCCGTTGAGCAGTTGTGATGAGGCATACATCCTTGATGGTAGAGGACCGACGAGACAGCCCACAAGACATTGCGGGCCGAGGTGGAGGCGTACAAGGCGTGGTGTCGACGATACGGGAACATCTTCACAACGGCAGACCTCAGCCGAGAGAACATCGGTAAGCTTTTCCAAAACCGCATGCGATGGTTCGGCTTGGAGAACGAAGTGATGACATTTGAGACAGCTCGTAGGCAGATCCTGTTTAGCGACCAAATCGGCTCGCGTCGTAAGTTGGGGTTACTGCAATACACGTATGACCTCGAAGAGGGCAAGTCCGCAAAGGTGTCGAGTAGAACCGCCAGTGAGTACAATCGCACGCTCAGGGATTTGGCAATGGGTCCCATGCGCGAGCAGAGTAAAGATCAATCGATTACTCGGCTCGATATTGAAACAGGCACCGAGATCTTGGTCGCCTAACCGTGTCCATCTTAACCGGCAGCGCTTCATTGTCCTCTGCTGGCCAACAACGTTGGCCACCATTTTTGATTTACGTCGCAGTGACGGCGATGGCCATACGGCCCTTCACCAACTGAAGATGGCATCGCCATCGCAGTGGTTGGGGCGCGCCTCGGCGCCGGACCAGAAGTCGCCACCGCGGAGACGGTCGGTGCTGCCATTGCAAGCTCCGGTGCCGGGGTCATTCGTATTGACTATATGGCTACGCTGCAGCCCGCCGCCCTGCCGCCTCGTCCCATGACTCGGTATACGAGCCCATTGGCATGCGGGAGGCGAGCACGGCTCCAAATGGTTCTCCACCCTGCCGGACGACGGTAACGGCGAGCGTGTCCCGGCAAAGGACCGTCAATATCTCGCGGAAGTAATCGAGGGCGTCAGTGCTAATCGAGACTGCGGGCATGAGGGGCGGAGGGTAATGGAGGGGCCCAGCTTGCTCGGTCCTCGTCGATTTGGGGGCTCAGGCAAGTAACTCGCAGGGTCATCCTCCCCGGAAGTCGGTCAACATCGCGTGGCAAAAAGATCTAGCGCCGTCGCCCGACCGATGCGCCGATCACCGCGATCAGCAACACGGCCGCACCAACGATGACGACGACCAGTCCGCGCTTGGTGCGGTGGGCGCTCGAACCGGCGATGTGCCCTGGAATGAACGACGGCAACGAACCAGCCTTCACCGTGAAGTACACGACGCCCACCGCGATAAGAATGAGCCCGATCAGCACCAGCAGGGTAACGAGCGCTTTGCGACCAGCGGACACTATGGACCCTCCCCTCGGCAACAAGGCAATCTTAAGGGCCACGGGTGGGGGTTAGCGAGCGGGAATCTCGCGGTCCGTACCCAAAAGGGTGAGTTCCCCTATACAAGAACCACGGGCAAGCGTAAGTTGGTCTGTGGAGGCAGAAGGCTGTGCACGCAGAAAACGGAGATCACATTGTCGTCGAGTCGGCCAAGGTCGGCTCCGCTCGGCGAAGCGGCCAAATCGTAGAGGTGCTGCAGGGATCTGCCGGTGAGCACTACCGGGTGCAGTGGGACGATGGACATCAGACCGAGTTCTTCCCCGGTCCAAACGCCATGGTGGTTCCACCATCCTCTTGAACGCAGGAGGCGCCAGAGAGGCTGGGCTGGTATTGCGGGGGTAAACGAGGGGCCCCATCATCGAGCTTTCAAATCGAGTTGGGGCCCCAACCAAGGGTCGTTAACGCCTTGAAGCACCGAGTAATCGATTAACACCACGACCGCCGCCAAGGAACGAGGACCCTATTAACCATTTACTCCCAAGAGATGAGCCCCGTTTCCGATTTCAAGACCGACCGGGTGGTGAACCAGCGTACCTTCGGGTAAGCAATCCACACCAGAGAAGGCAACAGGGCAACGAGCGTCCAAATCACCGAGAAGTCGGAGACGTTCGCTTTCGTACAGTGCGCCCGTCACTCGGAGTTCGCCTTCGCTGCGGCGCATTTCCGGTAAGAGCCCTTCCCAAACTGTTGGCGGCCGCTTTATCCGCTGATTCGAGTAGATGACCGTAAACCTTCAATGTCACCGAGGGATCTCGATGTCCCGCACGTCCTGCGATTGTCGCCACATCTCCTCCGCTTGTGAGCCCCGTCGTAATCATCCAATGACGAAGCGAATGAAGATGGACCTCGGGCATCTTCAGTTGCTCGCACCTTCGCCCCACGAACTGAGAAACCGAGTCTGGGTGCCATGGCTCAGATCCATCGATGGTGCTGCTGAATACAAATCGCTCCGATAGACCAACGCCTTCGGGTTTTCGGCTCTCGCAGCGGTTGTAGTGCTCCTTCATAACCTTCAAGGCCGTTCTGTCGAGACTCACTGTTCGAGTTGAGTGCGTCTTTGTCGATTTAATCGTCCAGGCCGTTGCACCTCGGGGATAATCGAGGGAAGTTTGGATCCGAACCAACTTCTTGACCCAGTTGACATCGCCCCACCGTAATGCGCAGAGTTCGCCGCGCCGCGCCCCGAGCAGGGCAGCCAACCACAGAAATGTGGCCATTTCGGGGTTGCGCTCTCTTGATGCATCAATGAGCTGCCGGATCTGCTTGGGAGTCGGCGGGACGATTTCAGGAGTTCGAATGGGCGGTGGCGTCGCCTTCCGCGCGGGATTCTCGGAGAGCCATTTCCATTTCACGCCTTGAGTACATGCCGCAGAAATAATCGTGTGCCGATTTCTGACTGAACTGCCAGCGAGGCCGTCTCGTGTCCATTGTGCATAAGTGCGGTCAAGTTGAAATGCAGACAACTTGCGCAGTGAATAATGGCCGAGCTTCGGCCGGATTTCCTTATCTACCAGCCGACGATACTCACGTAAGGTCGCAGGAGAACGGTCCAGCTGCTCCAAATGCTCCAGCCACTTATCGAGAAGAGTTCCAAACTTTGCGTTAGCTCCCTCCTCGTGACCTTCATCGACATCAGTGATGAGGCGAGCAAGTCGGCGCTGTGCTTCCCTCTTATTTCCGTGAAAAGTCTCCGTGACAAAGCGCTGTTTGGATGTCACTGGGTCTCGACCGGCGAATACCCGAAGTCTCCAAGTGTCGGTCCCTCGTTCGCTCAGGCTCCCCTGCATGATGCGAGTTGACCATATGTTGACCATCGCCCGCAAATAACGTTCGAGCACTTCGAGTGGAAGAACCAGATATAGCCTTTGAACTGGACTTTTGTTGGCGCCCCCGGCAAGATTCGAACTTGCGCACACGGTTTAGGAAACCGATGCNNCTCTATCCCCTGAGCTACGGGGGCAGCGCTGGAATTATAGGATCTCCACTCCTACTGCATTCCCCGGAGCTCCTTTGCGCGGGTTGACGGGCCGTGCAACGAGCCGGGGACACGTCGCACGGTGGACCAGCTGTGGTTCAGGCTGCATCATCATCCCTCATCGACGAGGTCGGCCGCGCCATGGCTGAACGCACGGACCCCCCGCCGATCTCGTTCGAGGCCTAGGGGCCCTCGCCTCCGGATGCCGTGCACGAGCGGGGATCCCAAGGCTTGAGTGCCTCGTTGGCGGTGGTCGGCGATGCGAACAGATTGCTGCTCGAACTGGTCGTGGTCGTGGTGGTGGTGCTCGGCGTTCCGGCGCTCGTTGAGGTGGTGGTGGCCTTAGGGGCGTTCACCGAGAAACTCGTACCTGTGTCGACGGTGACCTCGGCCCCACCGAGCACCATGGACGGGTTGTACCCGAGGATCACGGATCCCGAGATGGAGTGGGCGACCATCTGCGCCGCCGCCACGACAGACGGTGTTTTGGACCCGTAGTAGACGACGGTCTCGGCTTCCTGCCCCACCGGGGAGGTGTCGCCGAGTTCCATCATGTGGAAACCCAGGGCGCCAAGGGCCGCGGAGGTGGTCGTCGCCTGATTGGTCACACCAGTGCCGTTTTCGACCGACACGGTGACGTCTCCCGGCTTTGGCAGCGGCGTTCCGGTCATCGAATTGGTCGTCGCGGAGATGCCCAGGAACGTGTCCACGACAGATTGATCGGTGGGCTCGGTCGGGAATTCGATGTCCCCGTAGTTACCACCCTTGTACAGATAGCTCCCGAAGGTGTCTTCGAGAACGGGAAGCGTCAACTGGGGGGCGCCGTTGACGTTGACAGAGTGATACGTGAGCACCAGGTTGAGCATGTGCGTCGCCGATAGCCCGTTGTCGACGGTGAGATCGGGGGCCACCCCCGCGATGATGTCGCGGTCGGTAAGGGGATCGCTCAAGCCCTTCTTGGCCACGGCAGTGGCCAGCACACGGAGGAACTCGTGGTCCCGTCGGATACGGGCGAGATCACTCTGCGCCTCTGGAGTCCAGTTGGCGGGGTTGTTGGACGTCACTCCCGGGCCTTTGTGCACCAGATGCCGGGCACGTACCACTTGGAGCGCGTGAAAGCCGTTGAGGTGGACGCAACCGACCGTCTTCACGTTGAGGTCTGACTCCGCGTCGTAGACCGGCTCGGGAAAGTACATGTTGATGCCACCCAGCGCGTCGACCACGCTGGCAAAACTGTCGAAATTGAGCTCGACATAGTGTTGAATCGGGATTCCGAAGTCTTCTTGAACGGCGGCCACGAGCTGTGTCGGGCCCTGATACAGCGCTGCATCGATCTTGTTGGCACCGCCGATCCGCGCGTTAGGAACGAAGAGGTCGCGTGGGATGGAGAGTATGGACACGGTGCGGGTGTTCGGATTGAGGTGGAGGATCATGACAACGTCGCTGTTGATGCCGTTGACTCCCTGGTTGCAGATCCCGTAGCCGATGTACTGCTTCTTCAACGCGCAGCGGTCCGTGGATCCCACCAGCAGTATGTTCTCGGTCCCACTTTCGGTTCCGTGGGTCTCTCCGGCCGCCAGGCCTTTGACGGTGATGCGGTGCACGAGGTGGTTCAGATACCAGGCGTAACCCCCGACGCCGGCCACGATGAGCACGATCACGATCCCGAACACGGCCAACGCCCACTTGAGGCGTCGTCGTCGCCTCGATGCCCGTGGTTGTGCCGCGGCGATGCTCTCACCGAGGGCACGCAGGCCCACTTCGTTGGCCACCGGGCGGGCCGCGGCCAGATCTCGGTTCCCTGGCCCGGGGCCTTGCCTGTCCCGGGGGGACCCACCACCATGCATGGAGCGTCACGCTAACAACTCGACCTCGGAGGTTGTGATCATGCACGCACTAATCTCGGGCACCACGCCCATGTTCGCCAGGGGGAGAGCCACCATCTATTCTTGTGGTGGGTAAACGGCCTCCGACAGATGTCGGAGCACGTGCGTTGCGCTTCCGCCGTATGGCCCGTACCAGGCCTGCGCGCCCGCGCACGAGACATCCCTACGAAAAGGAGTAGCCATGCCCGCTGCTGAAACCGCCCTTCCCTTCAAGGTCGCCGACCTCTCCGCGGCCGAATTCGGTCGCAAGGAGATCGTCCTGGCCGAACACGAGATGCCCGGCCTCATGGCCATGCGGTCGGAGTACGCGCAGCGCCAACCCCTGGCCGGCGCTCGCATCACGGGTTCGCTGCACATGACCGTGCAGACAGCCGTGCTGATCGAGACCCTGACCGCGCTCGGGGCCCGGGTGCGCTGGGCCAGCTGCAATATCTTCTCGACCCAGGACCACGCCGCCGCTGCCGTGGCCGTCGGTCCCGACGGGACCGTTGACGAGCCCAACGGTGTTCCGGTCTTCGCCTGGAAGGGCGAGACGCTCGAGGAGTACTGGTGGTGCACCGAGCAGGCACTCCTGTGGCCAGGTGAGGGAGGCCCGAACCTGATCCTCGATGACGGCGGGGATGCCACGCTGCTCGTCCACAAGGGTGTGGAGTTCGAGAAGTCGGGTTCGGTTCCCGACCCCTCCACGGCCGAATCGGAGGAATACCAGTACGTCCTGGCCCTCCTGGGCCGCAGCATTGCCGAGGACCCGCAACGCTGGACCTCCATCGCCAACGGCATCCTCGGCGTGACCGAGGAGACGACCACCGGCGTGCACCGGCTCTACGAGATGCAGAAGCGTGGCGAACTTCTCTTCCCGGCGATCAACGTGAACGATTCGGTGACCAAGTCCAAATTTGACAACAAGTACGGCTGCCGCCACTCGCTGATCGATGGGATAAACCGGGCCACCGATGTCCTCATCGGCGGCAAAGTGGCCGTCGTCTGCGGATACGGCGACGTCGGGAAGGGATGCGCCCAGTCACTCAGTGGCCAGGGTGCGCGCGTCGTCGTGACCGAAGTCGATCCCATCTGCGCGCTGCAAGCCGCCATGGAGGGCTACCAGGTCACCACCCTGGAGGACATCCTCCCGCTGGCCGACATCATCGTCACCACGACGGGCAACAAGAACATCATCACGGCATACCACATGGCCCACATGAAGCATCAGGCCATTGTCGGCAACATTGGCCACTTCGACAACGAGATCGACATGGCAGGGCTGATGAAGACCCCGGGGATCGAGCGGGTCAACATCAAGCCGCAGGTCGACAAGTGGGTCTTCCCCGATGGCCACGCGGTGATCATTCTCTCCGAAGGACGGCTCCTCAACTTGGGAAACGCCACGGGGCACCCCAGCTTCGTCATGTCCAACTCGTTCACCAACCAGACGATGGCCCAGCTGGAGCTCTTCACCCAGACCGGTCAGTACGTCAACGAGGTCTACGTGCTTCCCAAGCACCTCGANNGGCCCGGTTCTACGAGACGTCGTGCAGCGCGGCAATGGCGATCACCTTGCCGTTGGACGACACCACCTCGGCCTTCCGCACGTCCTGGGGCGCCACCCGAAGCGGTGCGCCCCAGGCGCCGTACCCGTCCTTCGCCGTGAAGGAACCCACCTTGTGGGTGACGCCGTCGCCGGTGACGACCTCGCAGGTGACCTTCCCCTGCGTTCCGGAGTCGGCCAGGGTCACGATCATCCACGGCTTGGACCCTCCGTAGGTGTTGACGCTGCCCACCGTGCTCCCGTTGGCGGTCAGGTTGGCTGTCGCGACCTCCGCCCCGAACGGGCCGTCCGCCGCCTTCCCGCCGTTGTGACCCCAAGTGGACCATCCGATGCTCAGCCCGAGCGCCAGGGCGATCACGGCGGCCGCCGTGGCCAAGACCCAGCGAGGCGAGCGGGCGACCGATCCCGGAGGAGTCAGACGCCGACGTGATCGTTCGGGCGTCTCTGCCACCCCCATCTGGCTGAACAACCGGACCTCGAATCCCATGGGAGGCTCGATCTCGGGAGCCACGCTCGCCACGGCATCGGCGGCGTGGGACAGCTGCTCGAGCTCGTCGGCACAGCGCGGGCAGGAATCGACATGGGCCAGGGTGGCGGCACGTTCGCGCCCGGTCAGAATGCCCAGGGCGAGCTCGGCCAGGTTGTCGGAGTACTCGTCGCAAGGGGTGGGGCGTGCACCTTCGATCATCGTTCGCCCTCTGTCTGCCGTACACGCTCGACCGCCGCACGTAGCCTGATGAGACCTGTCCGAATCCGGGTCTTCGCCGTTCCGAGCGGGATCGAGTCCTCGTCGCTGATTTCGAGCGCCGTACGTCCGTAGACCGCCGCCAACACCACGGCGCGCCGCTGCTCGGGCGGCAGGTCCGCCAGAGCGGCACGCATCACGTCGCTCACGTCGCCGCGCCCGATCGCATCTTCGGGATTGTGCTCGAGGCTCAGCATGGCCGATGCCGCAAAGTCATCGGGATCGGTCGGCACGGCCCGCCGCATGCGCAACGCGTCAATGGTCAAGTTACGGGTGATGGTCAGTACCCACGAGGTGACTGAGCCCCTGCGATGATCGAACACCGGGGCATGGCGCCAGACCCGGATAAGCGCTTCTTGGGCCACCTCCTCGGAAACTGAGGCGTCGTTGGTCATGGAGTAGGCGAGACCGAAGATCCGGCGTTGGTAGCGGCGCACGAACACGACGGCTGCCTCCTGGTCGCCCATGGCCATTCCGGACAGCAGGGCTTCGTCGCTCGACCCGCTATCGATCACGAATAACTCTCCCACGGACAGCAGTACGGGCGAAGGCCGCCTGGAGATTGGGCACGGAATCGGGACAATCCCGGCAGGGTCCCGCTCCGTAGTACCTCACGAAGGGAGAGATGGACACCGTGTCGTACCGCACCGCCGCCTCACGAGACATCCTGGCCGGACCGGCCCCCTCGGCGTCCTCGGATATGGACCTGGGCCTGTGTCGACCTCCCTCGGCGCGGCGGCCGCGCTGGCCTATGTGATCGGAGCCGTGCTCCTGCTCGCCGGGGCCCTGTGCCTCATCGGGTCTGCGCCCGCGACCCGCTCCGCTTCTACCCCAATCGGAGCATCGTCCGGCGCATAGCTAGCCGGGTCCGCGTCTTCTTCTCCCAGCAGGGACGCCGGCCCGGCCTAGTTCTTCTGGCGCAACCCGGCGAAGAGGTCGTCTTCGGGCGTCGGTGCGTTCGTCGAGTCCTGCACCCGGACGAAGCTCTCCCACCCCATCATGGGGCGGAAGCGCTCCACTCCCATCTGCAGGAAGAAGATGTTGTCGCTCTGGCTGGCGTGTGCAGCCAATGAGGCGAACTTCCGATCGGCCACCGCAGCGCAGTCCACCGTGGTGGTGATCAAGTCGTCGGGCGTCCCGAATTCGGGGTTTTCCTCGACCTCGGAAGGCATCTCGATCCCAGCCGCTGCCATCTGCTCGCCCATGGCGCGTAGGGCCGAGCGCGGCACCGCCGTGTAGTAAAGCTTGGCCGGGACCCCGCACTCGGCTATGGCGGCCAATGTGATCCGGTTGGCCTGGATGTGGTCCGGGTGCCCGTAGAAGCCGTTCTCGTCGTAGGTGACGACGACCTGGGGCAGATACTTCTCCATGAGCTCGGCCAGCCGGTGTGCTGCATCGGCGACCGGCGTCTGCCAGAACGCACCGGGTGCGACATTCTGCGGCCAGCCCCCCATGCCCGAATCGCGATAACCAAGGAGCTCGAGGTGCGACACCCCGAGGACGCGGCTGCTGGCCTCCAATTCCCGTCGCCGGAGGGGAACGACGACAGCCTCGTCGTGACCGGGCTCCCCTGGCTTGATACCGCCGGGTGCATCCCCCAGCTCGCCGTTGGTGCAGGTCACGAGCACGGTCCGCACTCCCTCGTCTGCGTAGCGGGCCAAAATGCCCCCTGTCCCGAGCGCCTCGTCATCGGGATGTGCGTGGACGGCCATCAGCGTGAGAGGGAGATCTGCCATCTGCCCGAGCGTAGGGGATCGCCTCGCGGCCCCGAACGGAACGCTCAGCCCGCTGGATGCAAGAGGGCGTTCGCTCCGGCCGAGAATCCGGGGCTGGCCCACCGGCACGTGTCCCGGCAGAAGTCGGCCAGCCAGGTCCACCCGGTCGGGCCGCCCGGCGAGGCACAGGCCAACTCGACTTCGTTGGCGTAAGTCAGATCGACGAAGAGCGTGACATACGCGGCGCTCGGAATGAACTCGGACCCGGTGAAGCGATCACGGAACCTGAGCTCGCCGAGCTCCAGACCGGGTGCCGCGAGCTGGGGATAGAACGCTCCACGGTCACACGAGGCGTAGAAGTACACGAAGGCCTCCGCGTCGGGCCCCACTGCATCGACGAGTTCCCCTCGTTGGTCGAGCTCGACGATGTTGGGCGCAAACCCGTCCGTCCCGTAGGTGGCATGTCCCAACGCGGCCAGGGCCAGGAGATCGGTTCCACCCCAGTTGCGGACCAAAGTTTCCACCCCGACCAAATGGCTCAACAGGTCCCCGAAGATGTGCGGTGTGGTGTGCGCCCCATGGGCCCGCAAGAAGGCCAGCACCGCCTGGCGCCCATCGGCGGCCGTTGTCGCCATCACGTCTGCAGATCGCCGACGCCGGCAGCAAGGGCCTCGAGCTCCGAACGCCACTTGCCGGGCGCGGCCAGGGGCCGGAGGATGAACTTGGAGAAGCCGACCGTGAGGAACGATTCGAGCAACTCCCGCAAGGCGTCGAGGCCGACCGGGAGGAGCTGGTCGAGAGGACGGCCCCGGGCTCTGCCGGCGAGGGCAGCGATCGCTGCGCTCCCGAGGTCGGTGCCGGCTGGCGCATACGGGATGCTGACGCCGAAGTGCTCCGGGCTGATGGCGCGGCCGTGGTCCGCCGCGACCTTCTCGATCACCCTCTTCCCGTCCGCCGCCTCTTGGGGCGTGCAGAGGGAGGGAATCCACCCATCGCCCAGGCGACCGCAGCGCTCGAGAGCCGCCGGTGCGTTGCCCCCCAACCACACGTCAAAGGGGTCCTGGACCGGTCGGGGTGAGACCGTCACGTCGGTGAACGAACCCGATGGTCCCTCGTGGCTGACCGACTCGCCGGCCCAGAAGCGGCGCAGTACGGGCAGCGCCTCATCCATGAGGGCACCCCGTTCCGGCGGCGAGATGCCGACGGCGCTGCGCTCGGCCCCGATGGCGAGGCCGGGCACGAAGGTGAGCAAGAAGCGGCCGCGCGAGAGCTGGTCGAGCGTGCCGATCGCCTTGGCCAACCACACCAGGTTCCGGCCCGGGAGCAGCATGGTCGTGCCGATCTTGAGACCCGGGCACGCACCCGAGACCCAGGCCAGCCCCACGAGAGGATCCGGTCCGGGCCGAGAAAGGACTTCGGGCAGCCACACCGAGTCGAAGCCGCACTCGGCTATGGCGCGCCCGAGGGCCACCATGGCGTCGGGTCCCAGGTCATCCCCTCCGGCGCCGATGCCGATCCTGACTTTCATCGTCCTCCTTCGTCGGGCGCGTTGGCCAACGCTGCGAGGGCGCGCGCCAGTCCCGCATCGTCCACGTCCTTGTGGGTGACCAGTCGCACGGTCTCCGGCGCGATGGTGCCGGCCAGGACGCCTTCACCCGCCAGGTAGGCCAGGAGCTTTTCGGGTGCGCCATGGGCGAACGTCACGATGTTGGTGTGCACGCGGGCGGGGTCGAGACCGCACGCCGGCCAGCGCTCAGCCACCACCTCGGCCAGGCGGACGGCGCGGGCATGGTCCTCGGGCAGGCGTTCGACCATGTCCCTCAAGGCCAACAGACCCGGCGCCGCGAGCACGCCCGCTTGTCGCATGCCGCCACCCAGGCGTTTGCGCTCGAGGCGCGCCTGGGCGATCACGTCGTCGGGGCCGGCCAGCAACGAGCCGACGGGTGCACAAAGGCCCTTGGAGAGGCAGCACATCACGGTGGTGACGGGAGCGGCCCAGGCGGAGACGGCCACGCCGGTCGCAGCTTCGGCATTGAAGAGTCGGGCCCCATCGAGGTGAACGGGGACGTCGCCCGCGGCCGTGGCGACGGCATGGAGGCGGTCCATCGACCAGAGAGCTCCCGACGCGGCCATGTGGGTGTGCTCGATACTGACCAGCGAGACCGCGGGGTGATGGTACGACGATGCCTCCCGGGCCCATGCGACATCGGCCGGTGCCAGCATGCCGTCCGCGTCGTCGAGGGCATGGAACTGCACGGCCGAATTGCGCGCTGCGGCGCCGTACTCGTAGGACACGACGTGCTGACGTCGGCCGGCCACGACGGCCGTGCCGGCGGTCGTCAAGACCCGGAAGGCGATCTGGTTGGCCATCGTCCCCGAGGGGACGAAAAGCGAAGCCGGCTTACCGAGGCGCTCGGCGAACGCTTCCTCGAGCGCGCGCACGGTCGGGTCTTCCCCATAGTCGTCGTCGCCCACCACCGCCTCCGCCATGGCCCGGCGCATCTCCGTTGTCGGCTGGGTGACGGTGTCACTGCGCAGGTCGACGAGGTCCATCACCCGATGAGCCTAACCATGCGCCCATTAGGGTGAGTCCGTGCCTCCAGCTCCGCCACCCGAGACCGAGGACCGCCGACTCTTCCCGAGTGGACGTCATGACATTCATGAGCTCCTCGATGTCGAAGTCATAGAGGCCGGGCCCGAACGGGTGGTCCTGCGCCTGCCCGTGACCTGGAAGGTGCACCAGCCCTACGGCATTCTGCACGGCGGCGTGTCCGCCCTCCTGGCCGAGTCGGCCGCCAGCTTCGGCGCCTCGTTGGCCGCCGGTCGGGAGCGCCAAGTGGTGGGTATCGAGCTCAACGCCAGCCATCTGCGGGCAGTGCGCGACGGCCATCTGACCGCCACTGCGACGCCGTTGCGGGTTGGGCGCACCGTCCAGGTCTGGTCCATCGCCGTGACCGACGATGCGGAGCGGGCAATTTGTGCCGCGCGCTGCACTCTGGCCGTACTGGGAGGCACGGGAGGGGCGACCGGGGCCGTGGCCGGCCCAGAAGCGAGCGGGTAGGCGCGACCCGATCCTGGGCGTAACATGAAGGTGTGACGCCGGTAGGAAACGGAGCGCGATCTCCCATGCTCGGACTGATCCTCCCGGCCACCTTGCAGGAAGAACTTCCAGATACACGGGGTATTACCTCTGGTAGTACCCCGTGTACGGCACAGAACCTGATCGAGCTCTGCCAGCGTGCCGAAGCGACCGGGGCGGACTCTTTGTGGGCCGTCGACCACCTGTATTGGCCGCACCCCATCAACGAGTGTCTCACCACGCTGGCCATTGCCGCCGCTGCGACGCGACATCCCACGCTGGGATCGTGCATCTTGCAGCTTCCCCTCCGAAATCCTGCCGCAGTGGCCAAGCAGGCAACGGCGCTCCAGCACCTTTCCGGAGGACGGTTCGTCCTGGGTGTGGGTGTCGGCAGCCATCCCGAGGAGTACGCGCGCGCCGGCGTCGAGTACCACCAGCGCGGGCTCCTCATGGACCAGGGCATTGCCACCCTGCACGAGGCGTGGGCTCCGGTCCACGATGCAGCAGTCGACGACGCTACCAGCACGCCGCCCACCCGGTATCGCCAAGACCCCCCGTCGCCCCGCGTTCCCTTGTGGATCGGCGGCTCGAGTCCCGCCGCGCGCCGGCGAGCGGCGGCGGTGGGCGACGGGTGGGCACCCCTCTTCCTCACCCCCGACGACTACAGGCCCGCGCTCCGCTGCTTACGCCAGGAAACCGAGGAAGCCGGGCGGGATCGCGACGCCGTCGAACCGGCGATCGTGATCTTCGCCCGTGTCGGACCTCAAGCCGAGGCCCAGGCCCGGGGTGCCGCGTGGCTGTCGGACATGTACGGCGTCCCGCCCAAGGCGTTCGAGCGACATCTGGTTGCCGGGGAGCCCGAGGCGTGTGCCGCCGCGCTGGCCCGCTACGTCGAAGCCGGGGCCCGCCACATCATCATCATGGTGGCCGCCCCCGGTGCCGTGCGGCACTTCGGGCTCTTGCGATCCGCCTTCGTGGCCCAGACCGACGCTATGCCGGCCGGCGTGTTCGCATGAGACTCCTTCTGGCAGCGCGCGCACTGTGACAACGACCGACGTTGCCATTCTGGGCACGGGCATGACCGACATGAGCCGGCGTGACCTCTCCCCAGAGGCGATGGCATACCAGGCCACCCATGAAGCACTGGCAGATGCCGGCCTTGCGCCGAACGAGCTCGGGCTCGTGATCGTCGGCAATGCCACCGCCGGGCGCCTGAACGACCAGGCTTGTGTGCGTGGCCAGTCCTGGCTGCGCAAGGCCGGGCTGCACGACGTGCCCATCATCAACGTGGAGAACTCGTGTGCCGGGGGGAGCTCCGCCCTGCATCTGGCGACCATGGTGGCGGCCACCTCGGACCGCCCGATCCTGGCACTCGGTGTCGAGAAGATGTGGACAGGCAATCGGGCCGAGACGATGGCGGGAATCGAGGACGGGTTGCCGGCCGACTACCGCCATGACCTGCACGACCGGCGCCATGCCGACGAGAACCCTGCCGGCAGTATCTTGATGGGGCTCAACAACGACTGGGCCCAACGGTTGATGGCGGATCGGGGGGTCACGGCCCGCCAGATGGCGGCGGCCGCCGTCAAAGCGTTCGACCACGCGGCCCGTAATCCCTTGGCCCAACGTCAGCGCACGACGAGTGTGGAGGAGGTGCTGGCGTCGCCACAGGTAGCCGGCGTCCTGACCCGGCTCATGTGCAGTTCCTTCACCGACGGGGCGGCCGCCATCGTGGTGTCCGGAAGGGCAATTTCAGCCCCAGCCTCCGCCCCCCGTATTATCGGTTCGGTGGCCCGCTCCGGAAATGGACTGCTCGACTACCACGATCGTCTCTCCCAGGCCGCCGGCGCCGCATGGGAAGCCTGGGGCATCGGACCCGACGATTTCGATCTGGTCGAGCTGCACGACGCCACCGCCCCGGAGGAGATCTACGCCCTCGAGTCGCTCGGATTCTTCGAGCTGGGCCAAGCCGGGCCGGCCACCGAGGCCGGCCACACCGGTATGGACAGCCCCGGCCTGGTGGTGAACTCGAGTGGTGGGCTGGTCGGCCGCGGGCACCCACTGGGCGCGACAGGACTGGCGCAGGTGGTCGAGCTGGCCGCGCAGATCCGTGGACGCGCCGGCGCGCGCCAGGTCAGCGGGGCTCGTCTGGGTCTGGCCGTGAACACGGGAGGCATCATCGAGGGCGACGCCGGATTTGTCGGCGTCCACGCCGTGCGCGCCGGGTCCAGATGACCGGCATCCGTATCACCGGCTGGGGCATCGCCTTGCCCGACAAGATCGTGACCAACGATGACTTGGCCGCCAGCCTCGACACGAGCGACACCTGGATCACCGAACGGACCGGCATCCGTGAGCGCCGCATCGGTGGCACGACCTCGGGCCTGGCCATCGAGGCCGGGCAGAACGCGCTCCGTTGTGCCGGTCTCACCGCAGACCAGATCGACCACGTGGTGCTGGCCACGACCACTCCCGACAGCATCGTCCCTGGCACCGCGCCGACCGTCCAGGACGCGCTCGGGATAAGGGGCGGTGCCTTCGATATCAACGCGGCCTGCTCGGGCTTCGTCTACGGCCTCGTGACGGTGGCCGGGCTCATCGCGGCGGGGGCCGGCCCGATACTGCTCATCGGCTCCGAAACCCTTTCGAAGATCACCGACATGGACGACCGGGCGATCGCCATCATCGTGGGTGACGGCGCCGGTGCCGTCGTCGTCGAGCCGGTCGACGGTCCCGGACAACTGCTGAGTTGGAACCTCAACTCAGACGGATCACTCCGTCACCTGCTCTACTGCGAGCATGGGGGGACCCTCTACATGGACGGCAAGGAGGTCTTCCGCAAGGCCGTCCGGGTAGTCGTCGAGTCGGCGGAGCGAGCCATGGCCGATGCCGGGCTGGGGCCCGACGACATCTCGCTGCTCGTCCCCCATCAGGCCAATCTGCGCATCATCGTGGCGGCGTGCCAAAGGCTGGGCATTCCCGAAGAACGCACCGTGGTGGTCATCGACCGTTACGGCAACACGTCCTCCGCCTCCATTCCGCTGGCCCTGCACGACGCCATAAGCAACGACCGGGTGCACGACGGTGACAATCTCCTCCTCACCGGTTTCGGTGGCGGCATGACGTGGGCCAGCGCCGTGCTGCGCTGGGGACCGTGAGCGGCCCGTCGACCAAGCCGACCCTCGTCGTCCTGGCTGCCGGACGAGCCCGTCGCTACGGAGGCGTCAAGCCCCTGGCACCCGTCGGACCGCGCGGTGAGGCGGTCATCGACCTAGTCGCCAGCGATGCCTTGGCTGCGGGCTTCGGATCCATTGTGCTCGTGCTCGGTCCCGCCACGGGTCCAGCCATCCGGTATCACGTCGAGCACACGTGGCCCGCCCACGTGGATGTCCGGTTCGCCCTCCAACAAGTGCCCCTGGGCACGGTCCATGCCGTCCTGAGTGCGTCGGAACATGTCGGGGACACCCCCTATGGCGTGGGCAACGCCGACGACGTCTACGGGCGATCCCCGTGCTCCCTGCTGGCCGCGCACCTGATGGCGCTCGACCCCACCAATGCCTTGGTCGGCTTCCGCCTGGCCGATGCTGTGGTCGGCACGGCACCAGTCACCCGTGGCATCTGCCAGGTGGGTCCGGACGGGCAGTTGCGGCGGGTCGACGAACGGCGCCAGGTCACCGCCCAACCCGACGGCAGGTTTGCGGCGGCGGACGGAAGGGAACCGTCCGAGCTCTCCCCCGACGCCCGGGTGTCGATGAACCTCTGGGGCTTCACCCCGGCCTTCCACAAGACGTTGCAGGCCGCCATGGCGGCCGCCTCAGATGCATCCGAGGACGCCGAGGTGCTCCTCCCCGAAGTGGTGGCTGAGTCCCTGGACACATCCCCGTTCACCGTGCTGCCGGCGGCCGGCCGCTGCATCGGCGTCACGCACCCCGACGATCTCGCATTGGTACAAGGCGAACTGGCCCGCCAGGTCGGCCAAGGCGTGCGGCCGGCCGCGCTGTGGGCTCCTGGGGAGAACGTCTAAGCCTCCGCCGTCGGGTGGCGGAGCGTCATGGGTCCGGACGCGACGCAACCCCGAGTAACCGTTCGGCCGAAGCCTCCCGTGCTCCTCGGGGCTACGTCTGAGACGAACCGTCAACACCGTTTTGGGATCGTGTCGGACAATCCCAACCCGGTCCGGGTCCGGCGGCTCCAGGGAAGTCACCATTCCGTCACACGGCACGTCTGTTGCCGAAAACTTCTCCCCGCTCCGGCCGCGAGCTCCTTGCAGAACTCAATGCCGACCCTCGATCCGGCCTTGCGGCTTTCTCTCGGCCACCTTCCGGCCCGCCTTGCGGCGACCCTTCCGGCTTCCCTTCGTCCTGCCTTGCGGCTGTCCGTCGGGGTTCGGCGGGCTTCCGTCTCCGAACTGGTGCCACATTGCGCTTCCTGTCGCAGAAGGTCAATGCGATTTCGCGAAATCCATACGTTCTCCCCACCTTTTCACCAGTCATCCCCAGTGCGACCCCGAGAATCCCCAACTCATCCCCATGTGTGCCCAACTCATCCCCATGTACGCGCGGAACGAGGGAGTTCCCGCGCCGCCACGCGCAGCGCACGCGCCGCCACGTGCGCTCACAACGGGGTGACGTAGGCGCCCGAGATCCCGCCGTCGACGAGAAACGTCGAGGCCGTCATGAAGGATGCGTCATCGGAGGCGAGAAATGCGGCGGCGGCGGCGATCTCAGAAGCCTCGCCGAAACGACCCATCGGGATGTGCACAAGGCGTCGCGCCGCACGCTCGGGGTCTTTGGCGAAGAGCTCTTGGAGCAACGGCGTGTTCACCGGCCCCGGGCACAGTGCGTTCACGCGCACGCCCTGACGGGCGAACTGAACACCCAGTTCGCGGCTCATGGCGAGCACGCCGCCCTTGCTCGCGGTGTAGCTGATCTGGCTGGTGGCCGCGCCCATGACCGCCACGAAAGAAGCGGTGTTGATGACGGAGCCACCGCCCCGGGAGAGGAGGTGCGGGATCCCGAACTTGCAGCACAGGTAGACCGACGTCAAGTTGACCTCTTGCACCCGTTGCCAGGCCTCGATGCCTGTGTCGAGGATCGAGTCGTCGTCGGGCGGGCTGATGCCGGCGTTGTTACAGCAGATGTCAATCCCGCCGAAACGCTCCGCCACGGCCCGATAGAGGTCTTCCACGGCCGCAGCGGAGGTCACGTCGACCTCGACGAACATGCCGTCGATCGCCTCCGCCAGTGCTGTCCCGCCGGCCTGGTCGAGGTCGGCTACTGCCACCTTTGCCCCCTCGGCCGCGAACCGCTCGCACATGGCCCGACCGATGCCACTCGCCCCACCGGTGATCACGGCCACCTTCCCCACCAGCCGGTGGGCGTACGGCATGCTGTCGCTCATTGCTCTCCTCTTCTTTTCTTCTCTTCCGGTGTTCGGTGCGTACCCCGGGATCGGGTGATCCAGGTCAGTCGGAACTGATGAAGACGTTCTTGACGTCGCTGAACGCGTCGAGAGCATCGGGCCCCAGCTCTCGGCCGATACCGGATTGCTTGGTCCCCCCGAAGGGCGTCCAGTAGCGGACCGAGGAGTGGGAGTTGACCGACAGCGTTCCCGTTTCGACCGCCCGCGCCACCCGCAACGCCCGGCCGATGTCGCGGGTCCACAGTGAACCCGACAACCCGTAGGGCGTGTCATTGGCCAGCCGTACCGCGTCCTCCTCGTCCTCGAAGGGGATGACGACGACGACCGGACCGAAGATTTCTTCGGTCGCGGCGCGGTCCCGCGGATCGACGGGGGCCAGCACCGTAGGGGCAAACCAGTTCCCCGGACCATCCGGGCTCGATCCCCGGAATGCCACCGGCGCGCCGTCGGGGACGAAAGAGGACACCGTGGCCAAATGTGCCGCCGAGATCAGCGGCCCCATCTCGGTCGCTTCCTCGGTGGGGTCCCCCACCACCACCCCGGCCACGGCCGGTTCGAGGAGGCCGAGGAACTCGTCATAGACCGATCGCTGCACGAGAAGGCGGGAGCGGGCGCAGCAGTCCTGCCCCGCGTTGTCGAAGACGCCGTACGGGGCACGCGCCGCGGCCAGCTCGATGTCAGCGTCGGCGAAAACGATGTTGGCGCTCTTCCCCCCCAGCTCGAGTGTCACTCGTTTTACCTGGTCGGCGCAACCGGCCATGATGGTCCGGCCCACCTCGGTGGAGCCGGTGAAGCAGATCTTGCGGACGGCGGGATGGGTCACGAAACGCTGGCCCACGACGCTGCCCTTGCCCGGAAGCATCTGCAGCACCCCTTCGGGGAGTCCCGACTCCAGGGCCAACTCACCTATGCGCAAGGCACTGAGCGGGGTGAGCTCGGCTGGCTTGAGGACCACCGTGTTGCCTGCCGCCAGAGCGGGCGCGAAGCCCCAGCCGGCGATCGCCATGGGGAAATTCCACGGCACGATGATCCCCACCACGCCGAGCGGCTCGTGGAAGGTCAGGTCGACCCCGCCCGGGACGGGGATCTGGCGCCCGCTGTGCCGTTCGGGCGCGGCGGCGTAGTACTCCAGGACGTCCCGCACGTTGCCAGCCTCCCAGCGGGCATTGCCGATGACGTGACCGGCGTTGGCCACTTCGAGTGCCGCCAGCTCCTCGCCATGCGCGTCGACCGCGGCGGCGAAGCGGCGCAACAGGCGGGCCCGGTCGCCAGGTGTCACGTGCCGCCATGTCTCGAAGGCCCTCGAGGCGCGGGCGATCGCCGCATCGACCTCGGCCTCGCCCAGGGAGGGGACGCGGGTGATCTCCTGACCTGTCGCCGGGTTGCGGACGAGGGTTGTGCTGCTCTCTTCGTTCTCCACACAGTGATCATTGCCGATGACTGCGTGCAGCTTCGTCACAACCGGCACATAGGGTCGCGGCGTGACTCCCCCCACATCCGCCGCCATCGATCCCGACGCGTTCGTGCCTGACGACCGTCCTCGCTGCCATTGGGCCCAAGGCCCCTGGAACACCCCCTACCACGACATCGAGTGGGGCGTCCCGGTGCACGATGACCGGACCCATTTCGAGTTTCTGGTGCTCGAAGGTGCCCAGGCCGGGCTGAGTTGGCTCACCATCCTCAAGAAGCGCGAGGGGTACCGGCGNNCTGTTGGACCCGGGCATCATCCGCAACCGGGCCAAGGTGGAGGCCACCGTGCGCAACGCGCGTCACTTCCTGGCCGTCCAGGAGGAATTCGGTTCTTTCGACGCCTACATGTGGGCCTTCGTGGATGGGCGCCCGAAAGTGAACAGGTGGCGTCGGATCGAGCAGCTCCCCGCCACGACCCCGATCTCTGACGCCCTCAGTGCCGATCTACGCGCGCGGGGCTTCCGTTTCGTCGGGCCGACTGTCTGCTACTCCCACATGCAGGCGGCCGGTCTGGTCAATGACCACCTGGTGAGCTGCTTCCGTTTCGCCGAACTGACGTAGGACGTCCCATCCTCTCAGGTCGCGATCGCCTGCTTGACCCAGTGGACGCCGCCGTCGGTCGTTTCCCATAGGTGATACGGGTCTCCGACCCACCGACCGACGGTGGTGTTCTCAAAACCCAGGAAGGGCTCGGTGGGAAAGAACAGTTGGGCCTGCCCCGTTTCGCTCACCGCGGTTTGCCAGGAGTGGCCTCCGTCTGTGCTGGCCAGGAGCACCCACTGCGTTGATCCGGTGCCTGGCGACCCCGCCGTGCCGAGAAAGATCGTCGAGGCATTGGTGGCAGCAATGGAGCCGAGGAAGGCGGGGACGGACACGACCGATTGCCCGGCAAAGACCACGCCGCTGTCGGTCGAAACCGCGACATACGCCCGTTGGGATTGGAAGCGATCTCGACAGAGAGCGACGAGCACCGACTGCGGGGCCGCGTTGATGGCGACCGTGTCGAACTCGTCTCCCCCTACGTTGTCGCACGGATCAGCCCGTTGGCCCCATGTGGTGCCACCATCCTGCGACAGCATCAGCGTGGTACGGGCGTCGCCGCCGCCGGCGGGGTTTCCATAGACGGCCACGTAGGCCTCGCTACCCTGGCGGACCAGCTGGACGGCGTCCCCCTGGAAGGGCGCAGTGAGCGACTGCCACGCGCTGCTCCCGGCGGGAGCCGACTGAACCGTGAGATCGCACGGGCCCGGGCAACCGGTGTGGGTGAACGACACGCGCATGACGTTGGTGCCTGCCGGCTCGAGCGCGGTGATATAGGGGCCGCTCTGCTGCGTCCACGTGACACCGCCATCGGTGGTCACATAGAGCTGAGGCCCGAACGCGTACCCGTCGAGATTGTTGGCGAAGCGGATATGGCTGACCCCGACGAGGCCACAGCCCGAGCAATTGCCCGACGGGGCAGCGATGGAGCCGACCGGACTCCAGGCCGCTCCCCCGTTCGTGGTCGTGAGAACCTCGGTGCACGTGGCCTGCCCGCAGTGCTCGTCATCGGCCAGGGCCCAGCCATGGGTGGGGCTGATCCACGTGAGGTCTTCGACCACGTTGCTCGCTGTCGTCGTGACGGGCTTCGTGGTGGGGGTGACGGGGGTCGTCGTGGTCGGCACGACGGGTGTCGTCGTGGTGCTGGTGGGGCCCGTGGCATGAGGATTCGGCGCCTTCCCGGAGCAGGCGGCGAGAAGGACGGCGACCAGCACCAACGCGGGGAAGAGTCGTCGCACCGTCATGTCCTCCTTTGGGCCTCACCTGTCACAAAGGCACCACGCCCGGGGGAATGGATTGGTTGTCAGGGAGGCAGACACCGCACCCGATGGCTATCGGGGTGCTCCATTGGGCGATGCCACGTCGACCTGGCGCTCCAGCTCCACGAGCCAGGTGGACGCCGTCGCGATTGCTCCCTCCGGGTCCTGCACCTTGTTGAGGTAGATCTCGCGGAAATGATCCGGGACCCAGCGTTCGAAGGATCCGTCTTCGACCTGGGACATCAGGGCAGCGACCGCGTCGGGCAGCGGCATCCGGATGATGCCCGCCCGTGCCGCGAGCGGTGGGTCTTCCCCGGCGGCGTTCACCAGGTCGGTGTCGATCGGCCCGGGGTACACGACCTGCACGACAATCCTCTGAGGAGATAGTTCGGCGGCCAGCGCCTCTGACCAGACCCCCAGGGCGGCTTTCGACGCTGCATACGCCGACTCGCCGGAACCGCCAAGCCGCGACGCCACCGAAGCCACATTGAAGATGCGGCCTTGGCCCCGCGCCAGCATCAAGGGCAGCACCGCCAGCGTGAGGTGGACGGGCGCCAGGTAGTTCACCGTCATCACGAGATCAACCTCGGCCGGGGTGAGGCGGGCGATCGCCCGGCGTTTCGGAATTCCCGCATTGTTGACGAGCATGTCGATGCCCCCGAGCTCCTTTTCGGCCTGTCCGATGAACCCCTCGAGCTCATCGAGCCGCGTGAGGTCCTGGACCCAGGCGCGGGCGTCTCCTCCATGTTCGCGGCAGGCACGCGCCACGTCTTCCAGCAGATCGGCGCGGCGGGCACAGATCCCGACGACGGCGCCGGCCTGCGCCATGGCCACGGCGAAGCCGGCACAGATCCCGACGACGGCGCCGATCCGCCCGTGATGAGCACCTTCTTGCCTTCGAGCACGGATGAAGACATGTTCCTCCCTGGTACCGCCGAAGATCGATGTTGCCCGCGGGAATCAACAGCCAGCGCAGCTACGCCAGGCGTTTCCACGCTCACTCTGCAGACTCCGACAACGGAGATGGGGTCGCCGAGCCGCAGGAACGGCTCATCGACCGCGGTGACGAATGTCGAATCAGCGAAAGTCGAAGGCCACCTTTATGGCGCCGCTGTCCTGTTGGGTGGCCAGAGCCTCGAAGGCACTGTGCCAGTCTTCGAGGCGGAACGTATGCGTCAGCATGGGGCTGATGTCGATGCGCCCCTCCTCGACCATTTTGAGATAGTGCCGAATCCCGTGCATGCGGACGCCATCCACCTCCTCGACGCCGAACGCGTTCGACCCGACCCACGAAATTTCTTTGAAGTACAAGGGAGTCCATTCCCAGCGGCCGGGGGCGTTCACGCCGCTCTTGACGAGGGTGCCTCTGGCCTTGAGCACCCGGACCGCCACTTCAGCGGTCTCGTTCGTGCCGACCGTGTCGTAGACCACATCGATTCCGCCCGGATGCGCCATGGGAAGTCCCCCACCCGATGCGGGGAGCAGTGTGCCGCCTGACCAGGCGATTATCTCCTCAATCAGGTCTCCGGCTTTCCCCGGGTCGATGACCGTGGCTCCCAACGACCGGGCCAGCGCGGCCTGGGCGGGGAACCGGGCCACTACGAGAACCTCGACGTCGGGATGCAAGGCACGCAAAATGGCCGTGGCGCACGTTCCGAGGGCTCCCGCGCCATAGACCATCGCCTTGCCTCCGGGAGGCGGCGAATGGCGGGTGACGGAGTGAAGCGACACCGCGAACGGGTCGGCCATGACGGCGACCTCGTCGGGGATCGAATCCGGGATCGGGATGAGCATCGAGTCATGGGCAGGAAGAAACTCGGCGAAGCCACCGGTGGCGTCCCGGGAAAGCCCGGTGTGCATGCCTGCGGCAAGCCGGCCGTGAAGGAAGTTGTGACAGAGGCTCAGGTCGCCGGCCTGGCATGAAGGGCACTGCGGATCTATCCCCCGGGGACCGCAGGTCAACCACGGATTGAGAACGACCCTTTGCCCGACTTCGAGTCCACGAGCATCCGGACCGAGCTCGACGACCTCAGCAACCACTTCGTGGCCGAGAACGGTCGGGTACGTGAAAAATGCATTCATGGGATTGTCCCCGTTGCCCTCACCGAAATCCTGGAACACGTGCTTGGCATCCGACCCGCAGATGCCCGTCAGCCGCGTCTTCGCCATGACCCAGTCGGATCGCGTGGGGTGAGGTTCGTCGATCTCCGTCAGCTTCATGGGAGTAGTGACCATTCCCGCCATGAGCGGATTGGTCGGATCTGAGGGAGTCCAGGAGTCAGGCTCTACACCGAACAAGAGCGCTCGCATGTACAAATTCCTCCTCAAGAGTTGGGCTCTCACGAGTCCGGTCGATTGATCTGATCACCAATCGAATACACCTGCACGTGGAACGCATGGCGAACTATGTGCCCCGAAACTGAGTGTATCGGCGATCAAGGGAGCATGACGGCCGTGATGCGCCGATGGAGGCTCCTCGCCGGTCCGCCGCGCGCGGTGACAGCGCGAAGGGTACGGAACACCGTGACGTCCGGATCCGGCGCATCTGGATAAGTTGAGACCCCACCGCCTCTCCCGAGAGGTGCCGATCGAACCGGCACTGCGGTGCACGAGAAGCGCAAAGAGCGCGAAAGGGGTGACCAGTGCGGGACGAGCCATTCACGGGGGTGATCGGGCGCTACCACGACGAGTCGACACCGAGTTGGCCCGAGCCGACGAGGGCGCCGCGGGGCGCGCCGAACGTCGTGATCGTCGTGCTCGACGACGTCGGGTTCGCCCAGCTCGGCTGCTTCGGCTCCGATATCGCCACCCCGAACCTCGATCGCCTGGCGGCGGAAGGCCTGCAATACACGAACTTTCATACCACCGCTCTGTGCTCACCGACCCGGTCGTGTGTGTTGACGGGTCGTAACCACCATTCGAACGGCATGGGAAGGGTGATCGAAATCGCCAGCGGGTACCCCGGGTACAACTCGCGGATACCTTTCGCCAACGGGTTCCTCTCCGAGGTGCTCGTCGAGATCGGGTATTCCGCCTATGCCATCGGCAAATGGCATCTGACGCCCGAAGACGAATGTCACGCTGGTGCCAGCCGGGCCCGATGGCCCCTCGGCCGAGGGTTCGAACGCTTCTACGGATTCATGTCTGGAGAGACGCACCAATTCGTCCCCAACCTCATCGACGACAACCATCTGACCACCCCGCCCTACGGTCCCGACGAGGGCTATCACCTGACCACCGACCTGGTGGACCGGGCGGTCAGTTGCGTGCGGGACCTCCGGGCGTCCGATCCCGACAAGCCGTTCTTCCTCTACTTCGCCACGGGCGCCTGCCACTCGCCCCATCAGTCCCCGAAGGCCTGGATCGAGCGCTATCGCGGCGCCTTCGACGACGGCTGGGACCGCTGGCGGGAAGAGACCGCACGGCGACAGACGCAGATGGGTGTACTCCCCGAAGGAACCGAGCTCTCGGCTCGTCCCGACTGGGTGCCGCCGTGGGACGCACTGTCGGCGGACGAGCGCCGGCTCTACGCCCGCTTCATGGAGGCCTTCGCCGCCTTCCTCTCGCATACCGACCATGAGATCGGCCGCCTCGTCGAGTACCTGCGCCGGACGGGCGACCTCGACAACACGATGCTCTTCGTGCTCTCGGACAATGGCGCCAGCTCTGAGGGTGGCCCGACGGGGTCCATCAACGACGTGCGACCCTGGAACGGCGTCACCACGACGGTGGAGGAGGCCTTGGCCCATATCGACGAGATTGGCGGTCCGCGCTGGCACAACAATTACCCCTGGGGATGGACCGTGGCGGGCAATACCCCATTTCGCCGCTGGAAGCGCGAGGTGCACGAGGGTGGAGTGGCCGACCCGCTCATCGTCCATTGGCCCAATGGGTCGGCCGACCCTGGCTTTCGTCGCCAGTACGTGCATGCCATCGACCTGGTGCCTACCGTCCTCGAAGCTGTCGGGATCGAGGCACCCGAAGAGATTCGCGGCGTGGCCCAGCGCCCCATCGAAGGGACGAGCTTCCTGGGCTCCATCGCTGATGCCGCGTGGCCCGATGCGCACACGACGCAGTACTACGAGATGTTCGGCTGCCGCGCCCTGTACCACGGGGGGTGGAAGGCAGTCACGTACCACCCCATCATGCAGACCGAGCCAGGCATCGACGCCGATGAGTGGGAGCTCTACCACGTCACCGCCGACCCCTCGGAGTGCCACGACCTCGCCGCGCAAGAACCGGCCAGGTTGAGCGCGATGATCGACCGTTGGTGGGTCGAAGCCGGCCGCTACCAGGTGCTGCCTCTCGACCCGCGGCCGCTTCCGGCACTCGTACACGAGCGCCCCCTGAGCGTTGCCCCCCGCCAGCGCTACGACTACTACCAGGACGCGGCCCAGGTGCCCGAACTCGTGGCCGTCAACGTCAAGAACCGCACGCACCGCATGGTGGCTGAGGTCACAATCCCCGACGGCGGAGCGGAAGGCGTCCTCCTCTCCCAGGGGTCGTTGCTCGGTGGCTGGTGCTTCTACCTCGAGGGCGGCGCCCTGCACTACGTCCACAATCGGGCAGCGACGGCACCCGATCATCTCCGGGGTGAGGTGCACCTTGCGCCCGGCCCACACACGCTGGCCTTCGAATACGCCAAGCTCGGTGAGCATCGAGGACGGGCGCGGCTGCTGGCCGACCGCGGCGTCGTGGCCGAGGGGACCATCGAGTTCTTCACTCCGGGTAGGTTCTCGGTGACCGGTGCAGGCGTCACCTGTGGCTTCAGCAATGGCCTTCCGGTGATCGATGAGATCTCGCCGCCTTTTCGCTTCAGCGGAATCATCGACTCACTGTTCGTCGAAGTCGACGGTGAGCCGTTCATCGATCCGCACGAGGAGGTCGACGCGATCATCGCCATGCAATGAGTGGCGGGCTCAGGGAGTTGAGCAGGCTCGGGGCTCAGACGCCGAGCGGGGACCAGTGCACACCGTCATCGGTATGCCACAGCCCGACGCCGTACTGGCAGATCCACCCCTGGGTTGCGCTGATGAAGGTGACGTTCCCGGGACCGCCGCTCCCGAACCCGGCCGTGTCGAGCCCGGGTACCGCCGTCCACGACCGGCCGCCGGTCACCGTCTTGAACATCGCGGTGCGGAACGGGTAGAGCCAGGCCGTGGTGGGGCTGGCCACGGCAAGATTCTTGTGGCCGATCGAATACGGCGCGATGTACCCGGCCAGCGGAAGGGCGTTCGGTTGTGACGCCGGAGGTGGCGGTGTGCCCAAGCCGGTGGCCGACGCCGTACGTGTCCACGTCATGCCCCCGTCGGCCGAGCGGTACAACTCCTTCGACTGATCGCCGGCCGAAGCCTGGCTCCCGCAGAGCAGCCAGAGGTCGTCGGTTCCCGAGGCGGCGATCTCGGCGCCCAGGTCGAACGCTCCCAGGCATGGCACCGGCCGGGCCTGCCACGTCGCACCGCCGTCGCCGGTGTAGCTCAGCGCGATGGCACCAGATAGGTCAGGGGCGCTCGCCGTGAGGACGTACGACCTGCTGGTCGTGATCCGGGCCAGCTCCACCCCTTGGGCCGCTGGAGTGGCGCCCATCACGTCGGCAAAACCCGTGCTGCCCACCGGGTGCCACGATGCGCCGGCGTCCAGGGACTGCTCCATGGTCAGCGCGCAAGGAACGACCGGCTCGCCTCCGGGAGGCTTCACGTCGCACGCCCCCGCCAGGGCCCACACATTGGTGCCTATCGCGCTGACGTCATAGACGACCGGGCCGATCGGAGCCGCATGCCAGGAGATCCCGCCGTCGCTGGTGACCCACAGCGGTGCCCCCCCGTCCGTCTCGGGCGCCCCTCCCCAGAGGTAGCCGTGTGCGCCTTCGAATTCGAACTGGCCCGGATACCCGTCGCTCTGCCCATAGCCGGCCGGAAGACTGCCGTTCTGCACGTGCCACGTCTCGCCACCGTCCGCCGTCGTCGCCAGGACGGCGCCGCCGCGATGTGCGGCCAGCGCGAATCCGTCGTGCTCGTCCGCGAACACAACGTTGACGAGCGCGGTGGCCGGCACGGGCGTCCCGATCCCCAGCGGTCCCCTCAACGCGTTGAACTGGTAACCGGTCTCCGTCGTCGAGATGTGCTCTGAGGGCGAGCGGCCGGCGAAGAATCCGGCGATTCCGGCCACCACGATGACGCATGCCGCCACCGTGCCCACGCGCCGCCGCAGGCGGATGGCGTAGGCGCGCCGAACGACCTCTGCCATCTCACGGGCGCCCGGGGAGACCCCAGCCGGATGGTCAAGATGCCCAAACATCGTTCCCGTCCATTCCCCCGGCTACGGAGAGGTGGCGCCGAAGTGCCGTCAGACCTCGAGCGCCGTGACTCTTTACGGCACCAACGGAGCATCCCATCTCCAGCGCGACCTGGGCTTCGCTGAGGTCACCGAGGTACCGCAGCACGACTGCCTCGCGCTGGCGTCGGGGCAGGCGGCGAAGGGCGACCACGAGGTCGCCTCGTTCGCCGAGGTGGGGATCGACCAGGCCGACCGGACCGGTCATCGGCGCGGCGGGGCGCCGGCGGCGGCGGTAGCGGTCGATGGCCAGGTTCGAGGCGACGCGGGTCACCCATCCCTCGGGTCGGTCCTTGAGGCGGGGCCAACGGACGACGGCCCTGGCCAACGTCTCCTGCGCAACATCCTCGGCATCCCCCTGATCGCCCAGAATCCGATAGGCCACGCGGTAAGCCAGGCGATACAGGTTCTCGAAGGCCAGGTCAAAGCCGTCTGGTAGGGGCGGCGGCATCAGGGCTGTGCCCTTGTGGCGATCCCCATCCTGTGTACCCCGATTCCCCCGCTGTTCGGCGTGCGCCTGGCCGTATCCACTCATTTAGCAGGTTCACGTCCCAGAGGCCCGCGGCGTTGTCCTCCGCCGCCGAGTTTGTCGGCACCACCGAACTCTTCGCGAGTAGACATGGCTCACTCGTGTCGGTCTGCGTAGCAGGTTGTAACGAGGGGGAGGTACTCGTGCAGGGAATGCAGGGTCGCTGCTACATCGTCACGGGGGCAGCGTCGGGCATCGGCTGGGCCACGGCGGTGCGCCTCCTGGGTGAAGGTGCCTTCGTCATGGGGGCGGACCTGAAGGAGCCGGCGACGCTGCCTATCGGCCACCGCTCCGGCGACGGCAAGTGGGCGTTCACTCACACCGACGTCACCGACGAAGGGTCGGTCGAGCATCTCGTGCGGGCCACCGTCGAGTTCGGAGGCTGTGTGTCCGGCCTGGTGACGGCGGCCGGTGTGGCCGGAGGAGGGCCGGTCCATCTCTTGCCCCGAGACGAGTGGGAGCGCGTCCTGGGAGTCAACCTGACGGGAACGTTCCTCACCGCCAAGCATGTTCTCGCCCAGATGCTGGACCAGCCTTCGGTGGACGGTCAGCGCGGCGCGCTGGTCACGATTGCCGGCATCGGGGGCTTGGAGGAAACGGCGGGTGGGAGTGCCTACAGCGCGTCGAAGGGCGGCGTGGTCCTGCTCACCAAGAACATGGCCATCGACTACGCGGGGCGCGGCATCCGGGTCAACGCCGTCTGCCCTGGCTTCGTCGCCACACCGATGACCGCGGGCATCTTTGACGGACCCGGCATGGAATCGACCCTGGCCGACGTGATCGAGCACCACAAGCTGCGACGCCTCGGGCGTCCGGAAGAAATCGCGGCGGTGGTCGCGTTCCTCCTCTCCGATGACGCATCGTTCATCACGGGCCACGCCATGCCGGTGGACGGTGGCTATACCGCCGGTCGAGACCACGGCGTCACTGCCCTCCTCGGACTCTCCGGGCCCGAAACGAGCGAGCGGCGGCATTGACCTGGCTCGCCCGGTCCACCATCCGCCCGCGTCCCGCGAGCGAGATACTCGACAAGCTCGCTCTGGCGTTGTAACAACTCCGTATTCCCCCGCATCCCTCCCTTGGCATCCGCCGGTCCGCGTCCCGTTGACCCGGTTCGCGTCCGCACACCCCCGGGAGGACCACGTACTCGGGAGCGACGCGGCCCTCGACCCTGGACCCGCGATCCCCACGGCCGGCCCGACGCCGGGCGGCATAGCCGCCCTCAGGGCGCGCCACCTGCCGTGGGTCCTCGTCGTCCTGACCGGTGCGTACGGGATCCTCGTCCGGGTGTGGCTCCTCGCCCACCTCCCCCTCTTCGGGGACGAGGCCGTGGTCGGCCTCATGGGACGGGGCATCCTGGCCGGACACCTGGACGCCTTCTTCTGGGGCCAGAACTACGGGGGGGCCGAGCCCTATGCCGTGGCCGCGGCGTTGGGCCCGATCAACGGCGGACCGATGGGGCTCAACGCCACTCCGGCCATCCTGGCCGCGGTCGCCTCCGTACTGGCCTATGGCGTGCTCCGCACCGGTCGCGCCAGCCGCTCCCTGGCGGCAGTGGGTGGCGCCATGGTCTGGATCTGGCCCTACGCCGCCACATGGAATTCGGTGCGCGAGATCGGTTTTCGCGGCGCCACGCTGTGTTGCGGCCTCGTCCTTGTGCTCTGTGCCCTGCGGGTGCAGCAGCACCGTGCGGGCACGGCCACCCGCCTGATCCTGGGGCTGGCTGCCGGCGCCGGATGGTGGGCCTCGCCCGAGATCGTCTACTTCGCCGTCCCGGCAGTCGTCCTTCTGGTGGCCGGCTGGGATCGCCTCTTCTCGTCGCCCGCGCTCGACCAGCACCGTTGGTCCGGGCCATGGCACGTGATCCCGCTCCTCCTGAGCACGGCCGGCATCATCGTCGGCGCCCTCCCCTGGCTCTACGCCAACATAAGGTCGGGCTTTGCCTCGTTGCACCTCGGCACTCCCGCGCCACCCGGGTTTGGCTATGGGACCCGCGTGTCGGTCTTCTTCCACGATGTGCTTCCTTCCCAGCTGGGACTGCGGACCGTGCCGGGCGGGGCATGGCTCGGCGGAAACCCCCTCGGGCAGGCGCTCTTCGGGGTGGTCCTCGTGGCGCTGGCGGTGATGCTCGTGCGTGCGGCCTGGATGGCCCGGCTGGGCCGGGCGGCAGCTCCCCTCGTGGCTTCAGGCGTGGCCGTGGTGGCCTTCCCGTTCCTTTACGCGATCTTCCCCACCTCGTGGTATTGGGCCGATGGCCGCTACGGCGTGTACCTTCCCCCTCTCATCGTGTTGCTGGCCGTGTGGTCGTTACCCTCGGTGATCGTCTCGTCGTCCACTGCCGGCGCGCACACCCGACGTCGTGGTCCCATGATGCGAACGGCGGCAGCCCTCGCCAGCGTCGGTCTGCTGGCGGGCGCCTGCTCGACCGCCGTGATCGCTCACGAGTCCGCCGGGATCCCGACACACCCGGGGGCGTTCTTCTCGGGCTGGTCGGATCCGAACCAAGCCGCTCGCCAGGTGATCCGATCCATGGCGACCCACCACCTGCGCACCGCGTACGGCGACTATTGGACCGCGTACGACCTGGATTTCCTAGCCCCCGACACAGTGACCATCAGCCCCACGCCACTCGATCCGCGGCGCTCTGACAGCCTGGCCCGCACCGTGGCGCGGAGCACGCCGCAAGCATGGCTCTTCTTTGCTCCGGGCCACGAGTTGGCGGCGGGAGTCACCTTCTCCAATCCCGAACCGGGACCCGGGGGCTATTCCCAAGCCGCCTTCACCGGGTACCTGGCCCTTCACGGGGACGGCTACCGGGTCGTCCGCTTAGGCGTCCTCGACGCGGTGATCCCCGATCACCCGGTCCGCCATCTGCCGCCGCTCGGCTGAGGCGTACGAGGGGGGACGGCTCATCCCAGGACCAGCCGCCCGCCGCTGTAGTCAAAGATCACCCAGCCGAAGCGTTGCAATTGATCCGATCCGATCAAACCGGCGGTCCCGTTCGCACTGATCGGCCCGAAGTTCACCGCCCCGAGAAGCTGGGGATGGAGTTGCACCCCCGGGATCGACCAGGGACCACTGCGCACCAGCGGCGCGGTGACGGTGGAGCACACCGTGGCTTGGCGCTGAGCCAGATCCGTGGAGGCAAGGTGGGCCCCCTTGGCCACCGAACTGGCCACGACGGACTGGGAAGAGCCGGTGTCGACGACAACGGTCCGCGCCGGTCGGTGACCGAACTGCAGGTGGACGTTGAGCGAGACGTCGCCCGGGGTCAGTACCACGGTGAGCGGTACGGTCGTGCCCGCCTGGCCCTGGGTCAACACGACGGACGGGGAAGGACCCGTCGGGCCGCGCACGTCGGGGGGGCTGCGCGGCGGCGCCGGTCCTTGGGGGCCACCGAAGGTGAGCGTCTGCGCGCTGAAGTCAAGGCGCACCGCCCCGAAACGGCTCAACACGTCCGAGCCCAGCAGCCCCACCGGCTGTCCGGCACGGCCGAAGTCCGGGAGCGTGGCAGCCGTCAGCGACTGCGGAGCCAACGCGACTCCGGCCACCGACCACGACGGCACGCCGACCGGTTGTGCGGTCCCGATGCAGCCGACGCCGCCGAACTCGGTCGGCGATCCGTCGTGCGCCAGCTGCAGCGTGGACGCCAGACGGCGATCGATGATCGATTCGCCTGCGCCTGAATCGAGAACGAAGGGATAGGGGCCCCTTCCCTCAATACAGACGTTGACCAATTCGGCTACTTGGCCCGCCACGGTGCTGACGGTGATCGGGATGCGCTCGGCGCCACCCCCGAGCGCCGTTGCCCCACCGCACCCGGCGGAAGCGGGGGGAAGGGCGAAGTTCACGATCGGCTCGACGTGGATGTGTGGGTGATGCCCGGTGACACTCGCGCCGACCAACGACGAGGTGGCCACCATGAAGGCGATAAGCGGGCCTGCGATGCGGTGCACGCGCCTAGTCCCTTTGGAGCGCCAGGCGCGCCGTGGCCATCCCCATGCGCAGTCCGAGGACGATCACGGCCAGGGGAAGCAGGCTCCGGCGCCAGCCCGACGTGGTGCGCACGGTGAACCGCAAGGCGGAGCGATGGTGCGCCACCATCATTTTGTAGGGGTGCCGCGCCGTGCTCGCGCCCTGCACGTGCGTCACGCTGGCGGCACCGGTGAACCCGATCCCCCAGCCCGCTTGGTGAGCCCGCCAACAGAGATCCATGTCCTCGGCGTACATGAAATACGCCTCGTCAAAACCTCCGAGTTCTTCGAGGGCGGCACGGCGCGCCAGGAAGCAGGAGCCCGAGATCCAGTCGGCCTCGACCGCGTTCGCCTCTTCGGGGGCGCCGGGGTTGTAGCGCCTGGTGAAGCGGTTCTCGGGATTGAAGAGTCCGAGCAACGCATGACCGGCGGCATCGAGGACGGAGGGAAAGTGACGAACGGATGGATAGACCGCCCCTTCCGTCGTGAAGATCCGTGGACCGACCAGAGCCCAGGCCGGGTGCGTCTCGAGGACCGCCCGCAGCGCGTCGATCCCTCCGGGATGGACGCGCAGATCCGCGTTGGCGACGACGACCCATGTGGGCGGCGGCGCCATCCCGCTGAGCGCAGCCAATCCCCGGTTCACCCCCGAGCCGAAACCCAGGTTCCTCTCCGGCTGGAGCACGAGGACCGGGGCGGCGGGATCCTCGTCGAACAGCGGGGCCAGCGCGCGCGTCGTGCCCCCGGTGGCCCCGTTCTCCACCACCACGACGGGGGCAGCACCGTCATCGAGAAGGGAGCGCACGCACGCGTGGAGAAGTGGACCGGCATTGTGGTCCACGACGACGGCTGCAACCGGGCCCGGCACCGCGGGCTCAGTACTCCTTGGCAAAGCGGAAGCGCACGAGGGCCGCCAGTGCGCTGAAGCCGTCGCGCCAGGTGATCTTCTTGCCCTCATGAGGTTCGCGGCCGGCGTACGAGATGGGAACCTCGTAGATGCGGTATCCCCGACGCAAGACCTTGGCCGTTATTTCGGGCTCGAAGTCAAAGCGGTTCGAGACGATCGTGATCCCCGCGATGGCCCTCGCGTCGAAAAGCTTGTAACACGTCTCCATGTCCGACAACGTCGAGCTGTAAAGGAGGTTGGTCGTAAAGGAAAGGACCCGGTTGGCGAACCAGTGCAACGGCAGCATGTTCTTGCGCTCCCCGGTGAAGCGGCTGCCGTAGACAACGTGCGCCTTGCCTTTGAACATTGGATCGAGCAGGCGGGGCCAGTCGTCGGGATCATATTCGAGGTCGGCATCCTGAATGAGCAACAAGTCGCCTGTGGCCGCGGCCATGCCGGTCCGGATCGCCGCGCCCTTTCCCTGGTTCTGGGCGTGGCTGATCACCCGCACCGTCGAGTCCTGCAGGGCGCCGAGGACCTTGTCCGAGCCGTCAGTCGATCCATCGTCCACGACGATGATCTGCAGGGTCAGTGGCAACTCGACGGCACGCATGCGGCGGACGACCTCGGCCACGGTCGTACGCTCGTTGAAGACCGGCATGATCACCGACAGCGTCGTATAGACGGGGCGGACGGGAGACTGGTCGTCCGGCATCGGCTCCCCACCCGTCATGATGGCCGCACCCGTGGCGCCAGATACTCCATCGTCCGAGTGATGCCGTCCCGCAATCCGACGAGCGGGAACCAACCTAACTCCGAGGTGGCCAAGGTGATGTCCGGGCAGCGTCGCACGGGATCGTCGGTGGGCAGCGGTTCGAACGTGATCGGGGAATCCGAGCCTGACAATTCCAGGACCGTATGGGCCAGCTCGAGAATGGTGCGCTCATCGGGACTCCCGATGTTCACCGGCCCGATCAGCGACGAATCCAGCAATGCCACCAGCCCGGCAATCTCGTCGTCGACGTAGCAAAGGCTCCTGGTCTGGGACCCGTCGCCGTAGACGGTGAGCGGTTCGCCCCGCAGCGCTTGGCTGATGAAGTTGGAGACCACGCGCCCGTCGTTCGGGTGCATGCGCGGGCCGTAGGTATTGAAAATGCGCGCGACTTTGATTTCGAGGCCAACCTGGCGGTGGTAGTCGAAGAACAAGGTTTCGGCGCAGCGCTTGCCTTCGTCGTAGCAGGAGCGCGGCCCGATCGG
>PMLV01000124.1 GCA_003160635.1 Acidimicrobiaceae bacterium
CTAGGAGACTGTTGATTTAATCGGCGGCACGTCTGCGGCCACTGTCAAACGTGGTCATATTCATCATCCCGTGCATTTCTATCGCCTCTACAGCAATTGTGAAGGACTGTGGAAAACATGGCCTTCGTCGAATGCGAATAAATCATCATGCCCCTAGGGCTACCTGGGCACGTCTTTCCACGGGACGTCCTTGTCGACCCGAACGTCGCCGGGGAGGCCTAGCACCCGCTCGCCGAGGATGTTCTTGGCGATCTCAGTTGTGCCGCCCTCAATCGTGCCGGCCCGAGCGCGGAGGAAAGTCTGTTGCGGGCTGGTTCGCGGCGTAGCGGTCTTCGACCGGTCAGTGGGGTAGCCGCCTGGCTTCAGCATTCCCTCTGCACCGAGGAGCGATACTGCGAACTCGGAAATTGCCTGGTTGAGCGTGGCCGAGACGAGTTTGCCGATCGTGCCCTCGGGGCCGGGGGTGCCGATGGCTCGTAACTGGGAAGCCCGCATGTTGGTGAGGCGTAGCACCTCAGCTTGGATCCACAGCTTCATCATCTGATCTTTCTTGGCGGGCTCCGTGGCGCCGACCTTCTTCCAGATTTTCAGACACTCACCGATGGATCCGCCCCCCCGTTGTCGCACAGTGCCCCCGATGGCCACCCGTTCGTTCATCAGCGTGGTCAGCATGACCCGCCAGCCCTCGCCGGGCTCGGAGAGTCGATTGGCGTCGGGAATTCGGACGTTCGAGAAGAAGACTTCGTTGAACTCCGCCTCACCGGTCATCTGGACCAGCGGCTTGACCTCTACACCGGATGCTTCCATGTCGACGACGAAGTAGGTCAAGCCCCTGTGCTTCGGAACGTCGGGATTGGTACGAACAGCAAGCATCCCCCACTTCGCTATTTGAGCGAGCGTGGTCCACACCTTCTGGCCATCAACCACCCACTCATCGCCATCCTTTACCGCCTTGGTGGAGAGTCCGGCTACATCGGACCCGGCGCCGGGTTCGCTGAAAAGCTGGCACCAGATCTCCGTGCCGGTGAACAGCGGGCGCAGGTACTGCCGCTTCTGCGCCTCGTTCCCGTGGGTGACGACCGTGGGCGCGCCCATGCCGTAGCCAATTGGGTTGGTGGCAGTTACATCTGGCGCCCCAGCCTTAGCGAGGGTTTCGTTTACGACCTTTTGCAACTCGGGAACGGCACCGAGTCCGCCGTAGCCTTTTGGGAAGTGGACCCAAGCCAATCCGAGGTCGAACTGGCGGCCGAGAAAATCCTTGGCCTCAACCTTCTTGGGGTCGAATTCTTGCAGCAACTGATCGCAGAGAGCGACCACGTCAGCCGAATCAATTGTGATGCGCATGGGCGTCAGCCTCCTTCAAACTGATAATTCGATGTCCGGAAGTTGCATCTGTACTCTGTTGGACGGCCTGTGCAAGCGGTAGCGGTGCCATCGGACACCACAATCCGCGCGTCCTACCGCGAGCGCTCTCCAATGGATCGGCGACCTGAACATCTACATCATGCCCAGGTAAGAAGGCCTGCCATCCGTGGTTGGAATGATCAACGAACGGCATCGTTCTCCACGACCAGCGCATAAACGGCGTCAATCTCGCAGAATTGGCGCAGTATACGTGTGTGCCTGGACCTGCATGGTACTTAGACCCATTCACCTGGCTGCTTGATTTTGATGACCGAGGTGGCCGTTCTCGCACGTTGATCAACCGCTCGCCTCTTGCGATCTGACCATTCCGAGTGCCCACTGGTAGTCCGCCTTTCCGGAAGGGCTCCGCAGAACCTCCGGAACCCGGACTATCGCCTTCGGCAGCTTGAATCGAGCGATCCCGGTGATCTGTTCGATCAGGTCGCGATCGCTGATTGAGGGATCGGCTAGCGAGACGACGCAAACAACCTCCTGCCCCCAGCGTTTACTCGGCCGCCCGACAACGACGGCGTCGTTAACCGCAGGAACACGGAGGAGGGCTTGTTCGACCTCCTCCGCGAAGATTTTCTCTCCGGCCGAGTTGATCGTCACCGAATCGCGGCCCAGGAGGACAACCATTCCGTCCTCGAGCATTTCGGCGCGGTCCCCGGGAACGGTATAGCGGACACCGGCGACTGTGGGAAAGGTCGCGGAGGTCTTGGCCTCGTCTCCAAGAAAGCCGAGTGGGATGTGCCCTGACTTCGCCAACCAACCCCGCTCGCCCGATCCAGGTTCGAGAACAGCCGTCCTCTCCTCGTTGAGAACGGTGGTGGTGGCTCCCGGCCGGAATACTCCCGCCTCAGTCGCCTTTCCGAGGCGCGAGATCGCGGACAGCATTGCGCCGGTTTCTGAGGCACCGGCGACATCGACGATCGTGGTGGTCGGAATCAACCGGAGGATTCGCTCCTTCGTCTCGGGGGAGGTGACCGCTCCGCCCAACACGATGGACCGAACGCTTGACGTGTCGTACTGCGCTCGCTCAAGCTCACCGAGTAGGGGACGAGCGAAAGCTTCGCCGACCATTAGCATCTGTTGAACGTGCTCTCTTTCAACGAGCGTCCAGACATCTACGGGATCGATGCTGCTAACGATGCTGTTGACCACCACAGTGTTTCCAAGCAAAATTCCGCTCAAGCCAACCCAGTGCGCGGCGCCGTGCATGAAGGGTGCGATGGGAAGAAGCACCTGTGGCTCTTGTGCTGACGCCCGTTTCCTTATTCCGGCAACGTCAAGACCGCGGAAATCGCCGCCGAGTGCGGCATTGAAAATGTCCGCCTGGCGCCACAACGTCCCCTTCGGCATGCCCGTCGTGCCGCCGGTGTACAAGATGTAGAGGTCATCAGGGTCAGGGGGTCCCCCTATCGGAGTCGGCTCGGACTTGGGCGAGGCAGCAAGTGCTTCGTCGTAAGAGATGGCACCCGGCAACATCGACAGCCCGGAATCGTCGTCCACCTGTACCAGCAATGGCTGAACCTTGAGCCGTGGAAGGGCGTCGGCGAGTGTCTGTGAGAACACGGAATGGAAGATGATGACCTTTGCGGCGGCATCGTTGAGCAGGTACACAAGTTCGTCGGCGACATACCGGTAGTTGACGTTTGCGGCAACGGCACGGGCGCCATAGGAGGCCACGCTCGCTTCTAGGTACTCAACGCCATTGTGCAGATAGAGCGCGATCACGTCTTGTCCGCTCTGCCACGGATCGAGGCCCGAACGCGGGGCCCTGCATCCGAGCCCCGCGGCTGTGAAGAAGTTCGCGAGGCGTCGCGATCGTTCCTGCAGTTCTTGGTAATTGACACGCTTCGATCCGAATACGATTGCAGTGCGGTCGGGCACAGAACTCGCGACGGCGTCGAAGATGTTCCAGAGGTTTAGGGGTGGCGGTTGCATTGTCTTGCTCGTTCTGTGTCTGTGCCGATCGGGTGAGGCTCAAATCGTTGGGTCGATTTGCTGGCTGCGCGAGACCGGCAACGCTGAGCGGGTGACCAGTGGCAAGAGCCGTACGACGGTACGCAACGGACTCCTGCGATAGATATTCGCACTGTCATAAACGAGGTGGCCCGCCTTTCCTGGCCGCCGCTCTCCTGTTCCGAGAATGTTCATTCACCGGAGTGGCCCCGAATAAGTCGTACCGGGCAATACGTCAGCACGCCTTCTCCTCGTTGATTCAACACTGTGTTCTGCGTTTTTACAACACCCCGATTCAGCTTGCTCGCCGCGCGCGACTCGATGACCTCTACGACGACTTCGATTGTGTCGCCCACGACGACGGGGCGCTGCACGTCAAGCTCCATGTGCATGAATGCGACACCGGTGGCGTGGAGCACATGGGTCTGAATTACCAGTCCCTCGGCGATTGCGTACGTAAGGGCCCCAGGAATGAGTCGACCCGAGTAGCCGGCAGATTCCGCGTGCCGAGCGTCCCAGAACAACGGTTCATTAAAGCCACACAGCGTGATGAAGGCGATGAAGTCACTCTCGGTAATCGTTCGGGCGCCGGTCCTAAAGATCAATCCGACTGTCATTTCCTCCCACGTCTGACCTCGGATGAGGGGAACTGCATCGAATCCCCGGTCGCCTGTCATTGCTGACTCCCGTCCTCGTCATGCACGGCATATGCCGTGTCGCGTGCTCTACTCTCCATATCACACGACTGAGCATCTTCTCCTCGCTACCGGGCCCGTGAATTGGGACGCGCGTCCTTCACTAGGTGAGGCGAGACCTTCGGTCCGCTCAGCGATGCTTTCGCCGGGTCACCTTAGTTGAATGATCGTTCAGTATACTTCGGTCCCCGGGCCTTTTCAAAGTTGAACCCATGCGGTACTTCCCAATGCTTTCACAGTTCCTTGGTGTTCCTAGCCTTCATCCCACCGAATTGGGCTCCACCACGGGGGCGAATCCACGATCTGGCATCGGAGCCGCCCGAACCGAGGCCCGGTGAAGCACCGTTCATTTTAGCCGCATTTGCTCCAGCCGAGTTGCTATGTTGGCGGCCGTGCCCCGAGACCTCTTCGACATCAGTGGGAAGGTGGCCGTGGTCACCGGCGGCAGTAGCGGGATCGGAGAAATGATCGCTCGCGGTTACATCGAGGCCGGGGTAAAGACCTACATCGCCTCGCGTAAGGCCGACCAGCTCCAAGGCGTCTCCGACGAACTCAACGGGATCAGGGACGGCGCCGAGTGCATCCCACTCCGAGCCGATCTGTCGAGCGAGGCAGGTTGCCGGGCCCTAGCTGACGCGGTCGCGGAGCGGGAGCGTGTGTTACATATCCTTGTGAACAACGCTGGCGCAACCTGGGGTGCCCCACTCGCCGAGCATGACGAGGCCTCGTGGAGCCGGGTGCTAAATCTGAACCTGCAGGGCCTGTTCCATACCACCAAGTTCCTGCTGCCGCTGCTCCAGGCCGCCGGAACCTCCGACGATCCAGCCAGGGTGATCAACATCGGCTCGATCGCCGGCATCCGCCCCCAAGGCCTCGAGAACTACTCGTACACGTCGTCCAAGGCGGCGGTGCACCAACTGTCTTCGCATCTCGCTGCGAAGTTGGCGCCCACCATCACCGTCAATGTCGTGGCTCCGGGAGCGTTCGAATCGAAGATGATGAAGGCGACCCTCGACGCCTCCAGGGACGCGCTCGCCGCTAGCTCGGCAATGAAGCGGATAGGGAGGCCCGACGACATGGTCGGCATCACCAGATTCCTCGCCTCCCCGGCAGCCTCCTACATCACAGGAGCCTGCATCGCAATCGATGGCGGGACCACATACACACACTGAAGAGCGAGCGAACGGCGAGTACCGGCGATCCATCACAGCGCCATGAAAGACCAACCGCAGACGACGAGGAGCAGCGCAAGTTCCGGCTCGCATAGGACGCAGCTGATAAATGAAGCAGCGTTCAATCGAGTCTATACTTGCAACGAAGGTACCGTCGCCCTATTGAAGAAGGTGAAGTGAGCGGACCGCTGAATGGCCTGACGATCCTGGAGTTCGCTGGAATAGGTCCGGTCCCATTCGCTGGGATGATGCTCTCCGATCTGGGCGCGGAGATCACGAGGATCGACCGGCTGGAATGGGTTTATGCCGGAGGGTCGCCAGGTGCCGATGACGTCCTCGACCGTGGCCGGCGCTCGGTTGCGGTTGATCTAAAGCATCCCGACGGTGTCGATGCAGTGCTCAGAATGGTCGCGGAGGCAGACGGCCTCTTGGAAGGCTTCCGACCAGGAGTTATGGAGCGCCTTGGACTTGGGCCGGAGGTGTGCCGCGCTCTCAATCCCCAACTGGTCTATGCCCGCATGACGGGGTGGGGGCAGGAAGGTCCACTCGCGCAGAGTGCCGGACATGACATCAACTACATAGCCTTGGCGGGGGCCCTGGCGCACATTGGGCGAGCAAATGCCAAGCCGACGCCCCCCCTCAACCTTTTGGGCGACTTCGGAGGCGGTGGCATGCTCCTGGCGCTCGGCATGGTCAGTGCGGTCCTCCACGCGCGGACTTCGGGGGAGGGCCAAGTCGTCGACGTAGCCATGGTGGATGGTGTCGCCTCGCTAATGGCAATGGCGTGGGCGGGCCGGGCGAATGGGACCTTCAGCGAAGAGCTCGGCAGCAACTTGGTCGACTCCGGCACTCCGTATTACGACGTGTACGAAACGGCTGACCACAAGTACGTAGCGGTGGGCGCTATTGAGCCCAAGTTCTATGAAGAGCTGCTGCGACGCACCGGGTTGCGTGATGAACTGCTTACTTCGAGTCGCGGCAGGTCAGCATTTCCAGAGCTGCGCCGTAGGCTCACCGACCTGTTCATTTCCAAGACTCGCGACGAGTGGATGCGCCTGCTCGAGGGCTGCGATGCTTGTGTTGCACCAGTACTACCGATGACCGACGCTGCCGAACATCCGCATATCCGGGCCCGCAACACCATTGTCGAGTTCGACGGAAGGCTTCAACCAGCTCCTGCCCCCCGATTTTCCCAGACTCCCGGCGAGATAAGAAGGACCCGAGCCGACGCCGGCCAGCATACCGACGAGGTTTTGGCCGAGTGGGGTTTCTCGCCGGATGAGATCGATTCACTGCGCAGTGCCGGCGCAGTAGGCGGTCCGGCGGCCTCACATTCACCTTGACCCTGGTGGTTCCCTTGCAGCCAACGCTCGTTGGCCGCGCCGAAGGGCTCTTGTTGCGGCCATCTTTCGTTCACAGCGAGTTTGGCCGGATCTTTGTGGCTGCCTCCTAATGAACGAGATGACATCGGAGAAGCGGGGCAATTTGGGTACCGACCAGGTCGTCCGACTCCATGAGGTCTTCGAGGAGCCCGTTGTCTCGGTCGACTGATGTCGCCAGCGACAATAGTAAGCTCCTGTACCATTAATGGCTGTACTGTACGGGTACATCTGTGAGTCGATGGAGGGTTCAGTATGCGGCCGGTGTACGTTGTCGGATCTCACTCAACGACTTTTGGGAAGAAGCCGGACACATCGTTCAAGGAGCTGACCCGCGAGACGTACTTGGGGGTGCTCGCCGACTCGGAGCAGGAAGATGGTCGCCTGGTCGAGTTCATTTACTTCGGCAACTCTGCCATGCATGGCGTGAAGCAGGGGACGATCCGAGGCCAGGCCTGCACGGTGGAGCTCGTAGACGAAGGTTTGATTTGGCCGCGCACTCCCACAATCAACGTCGAAGGCGCCTGTGCTACGGGTTCGATGGCGTTTCACTCAGCTTGGAAGGACGTCGCGTCGGGGGCATCGCAACTTGCGGTGGCTATCGGCGTCGAGAAACTCTTCCTCCCAAAGGCGACCAGCGACCCCACAGCAAAGAAGGCCATGATGCGGGGATTCATGAACGGCGTCGACAACTTCGACGTCCCGCGCCTCATCGCTGCGTATGAGAGTGCTGCCGCTTCCATTGGTGCCACATTCAAACCGGAAGAAGGTCGGTCTATCTTCATGGACACGTACGCCGTTCAGGCACTTCTCCACATGGACCGATACGGCACGACGCAGCGGCAACTGGCAGTTGCAGCAGCGAAGGCGCACACGTACGGCGCACAAAACCCGCTTGCGCAGTATCGCTTCGAGATGACCGTCGATGACGTCCTGGCCGATCGGGAGATCACCTTCCCGCTGACACGCGCGATGTGTGCACCCATTGGAGACGGGGCGGCCTCCGCTGTGCTCTGCTCGGAAGAGGTTCTTGAGACCCTGCCTTCGCGGGTCCAAAGGCGGGCTGTGCGGATTGCGGCAAGTGTTCTTACGGGGGGGTATTACCGATCGATTGATGAGCCGTCCTTGTCGGCGGTCGCTGCCACTCGAGCTTACGAACGCGCCAATGTTGGCCCAGAGGACGTAGATGTTGTAGAACTCCACGACGCAACTTCTTTCTCTGAGATCTACCAGCTCGAGATGCTCGGATTCGCGTCACCGGGAGGCGGTGGACCGCTGGTCGAGTCGGGTGCAACCGGGCTGGGCGGCCGGCTACCGGTCAATACCTCGGGGGGGCTCGTCTCGAAAGGGCACCCCGTCGGTGCGACTGGTCTCTCCATGATCTACGAGCTGGTCACACAACTCCGTGGCGAGGCGGGGAGTCGCCAAGTGCCCAATGCAGCCGTCGGCCTACAAGAGAACGGTGGAGGAGTGATCGGCCTTGAGGAGGCTGCCTGCTCCGTCATCATCCTCGAGCGGCTTCGATGAGCGAATCAGTCCCATCGTCAGCGATCGACCTCGTCGCGCCAGCTGCAGTGCGCGATCCGCATGCCGCCTTCAAGATGCTGCGAGCCCTCGCTCCGATCGTGTGGTTGGAGCGACACAAGGCTTGGATCGTTGTTGACTTCGACCTCGTACGTGCCGGCTTGACCGACGAACGGCTCTCGACCGACACGATAACCCCCCTATACGAACGGCTCAGCCCAGAGCAGCGCGCGCAGTACGCTGACGCTGAGACCCTCCTGCGTGGGTGGATGATCTTCAACGACGAACCGACGCATTCGCTGCTTCGCCAACCGGTTCGATCTGCGTTCACCCCAGGTGCGGTCGCTCAGCTTTCAGAGGAAATTGCCGAACTTACCGATCGCACCCTTGGCTCGCTCCCCGAAAGGTTTGACTTCGTTCGGGATGTGGCGTTTCCGCTTCCGGCAGGAGTCATCGCACTGCTGCTCGGCGTCGACGCTGGTCGAGTCAACGACCTCGGCGAGTGGTCGAAGCAGCTCGGCGCGCTCGTGATGGGCAAGGTCTCGAGACCTGATGCTTGGGGTCGGGCGCTGGCCGCAGCGCAAGAGATGCAAAGCTACTTCGGCCAGCTCGTTGAACGCTACCGCAAAGAGCCAGTTGACAACCTCATCGGCCGGTTAATCACTGCGAGCGGCGAGGGTCAGGAGCAGGCGCTCACACCCGAGCAGATCATCGGTGCTTGTAGCCTGCTCCTTTTCGGGGGGCACGAGACAACCACAAGCTTGCTTACGACGAGCATTTACCACATCTGCCTCAACAACGACCTCCGTAACGTGTCGACGGCCGCGGAGGCGGACGTGGCCGCTTTTGTCGAGGAGATCCTTCGATACGACGGGCCGTCTAAAATTTTCGTCCGTCGTGTTCGGGAGGACTTGGAGTGGCATGGCGTTCGGATGACGGCGAACCAACCTGTGTACTTCGCCGTAGCCGCTGCCAACCGCGATGGTGCGGCGTTCGACGGGCCGGATCGCCTCGTGCCGGATCGCACCCCCAACCGACACCTCGGGTTCGGCTGGGGTGCGCACTTCTGTCTCGGAGCTCAGCTGGCGAGGCTCGAAGCGCGCATCATCATTCCTCGAGTCCTCCGTGCCTTCCCCAATATTACGCTCGACTGCGATAGGGAGGAACTGACGTGGCATCCCACAATCGTTGGCCGCACTATTCGGAGCCTGCCGGTTCGCAGTGGCGGCATGGGAGAATCTCCATCTGCGCCATACAAATGAGTGCAGTCGACGCCGGCTCGTTCCGCGAACTGTCTGGGCACCCGAGGCGCTCTCTGCGGCCTGCGAGCTCAGCACCGTCGCACCGAACCTCCGATGCGAGGAATCCCCACCGAGGAATCCTTGACGAAGGGAAACCGGAACGTGATCAGTGATCCGATGCGAATCGAGATGTCGATCTTGAGGACAGCAAGGATTCTACGACGTGCCTTCAACACGTCGCTGGCACCGTTCGGCTTGAATCTCACAGAGGCAAGTCTGCTGTCGTTCGTTCGGCAACATGGCCCGCTCAGTCAGCGCCAGCTTGCGGACCTCCTGCAGATCTCGCGACCGTTCGCAGGAACGGTAATCGACTCGCTCGAGGGGCGAGGTCTGGTGAGCCGCCAAGCGGATCCTGAGGACCGCCGGGTGTGGCTCATCGAGCTGACGTCCGAGGCGGACCCCTACGTCGACGCATTCGAGGAGGTCGATCAGTCGCTGCGTGCGGAGTTGCGGAGCGGCCTCTCCCGTCACGACCGACGTCGTCTCGCTGAGCTGCTCCTTAGCATTGAGCACAACGGCACCGCCGTGGTCGCGTCCAGCGAGAGCGGCTTGCCGGGTACGGCCAACGACGTCGCAATCGGTCATGGAACCCCTGCTGAGCTCTTCGCAAATCGTCGCGTAACGATTCGCTAACTTGGCGCGGCCCGCGACGGTCGTAGCGTGCTCCCTTAGTTGACCCCCTCTTGACCTCTACTCCCTCTTGACAAGGTCGCCTGCTGCGCCTACATTCCGGCTAGGAGACTGTTGATTTAATCGGCGGCACGTCTGCGGCCACTGTCAAACGTGGTCATATTCATCATCCCGTGCATTTCTATCGCCTCTACAGCAATTGTGAAGGACTGTGGAAAACATGGCCTTCGTCGAATGCGAATAAATCATCATGCCCCTAGTCGGTATGTAGGCGCCTCACTACCAGTGAATGTGTTGCGAGGCGAGAGGATATGCAGACGGGGAGGATTCGCGTCCCATGGCCGAGGAGCCGAAAACGGAAGAATCTCAGCAATGGGGACTGAACGACGAATACCCAGTCACCGAGGAGCAGGTTGCGAGCCTTCACGAGCAGGGCTGGGCTGCGTTGCCCAACCTTCTCAGCAGGGAAGCCGTCGATGCGATGCTGCCCCGCCTCAGCGCCTCTCGGAGTCGTGATCAAAAACGACCCGATGAACATCGCGGTCCCGGTGATGACCACAACCCAAATATCAACCATGACGAAATGGCTTGGCGTGATCCCGTCTTCCGCGAAATAGCGACATCACGGCGCTTGGCGAGCGCGGCCACCCGGCTCATGAAACAAGAAACGGTTCTCTTTGTCGAGGACGTGAGCTTTTTCAAACCGGCCAGGGGTAGGCAGTCGGGATATCACCAAGATTTCTCCTATTGGCCATTCGATCGAAAAGGCACGATTACCGTCTGGGTCGCGCTCGTCGATATGTCCGAAGATATGGGGCCTCTACGCTACCTCGAAGGATCACACCTCGAAGGTCCTCTTGGATTCGACGACGGAAACAATATCCTTGACGCCTATCCTCATCTTCAGAACCGCAAGATTGTCGGAGGAAAACCGATTTCGGCTGGTGATGCCCAGGTTCACTGGGACCTCACCATTCACGGTGCCGGACCGAACAACACCGACACCGTGCGGGCGGCCTACAGTCTCCGGTACATCCGAACGGACACGATCTATACCGGCATGAGCCATCCCCACTTCGATGCATTTCAGCTGCCTTCAGGCAGGCCATTTGCAGAAAGCGGGTTATTTCCCTTCATCGGTGCATGAGGACGGCCCGACTCGAAGTGTCGGAGCCGACAGCGGGTGTGATTTTTATGGAGGGAGGGAACTTCCTCGACTCAAACTTCAGGGTGGTCGCTTTGACGATGCAGGCCCATAGCCGAGGGGATGGTCAGTGGCAATCAAGAAGATCTATCTGACAAAACGAAATCAGGCCACGACGCATGAGGAGTTTCGAGAGAACTGGCGAGGCCACACGCGCCTAGGCCGCACGTTTCCAAATCTTCTCTCTTATTTCGACGCGATCCGACAATGTGCCGTTCTTTCGTCTGGCACCGCTGCAGATGGTTCATCGGAATATGACGGAGTGAATCTCCTCACGATGGGCAGCATTGTCGAGGCAGTTCGAGTCCTGAGCGATCCGGCGCTGAATTCTATGTTGGAGGACGAGCTCCCAGTGTTTGCCGGGCCTGTCAAATACGTCACCCTCGTGGCAGAGGAGACTGTTCTTTTTGGAGGCTCGACCACGGATGTTGTGTTTTTGCGATTCATCCGAACCAAGGAGCCAATGGAAATCACGGACTTCATCCAGAGCTGGTCAGTCGAGTATGGGTCCTTGATCACGCAATTGTCTTGCTATTCTCAAGCCATCAAGAGATACGTGCACAACCACACCATCTTTCCTACACCGGACGGATTCAAGTGGGACGGCGTCGAAGAGATGTGGTTCGAGGATCATGAGTCAGCCCGCGTCTTTGTAACTGACCCTGGCTATCAGGAACTTTCGTCAGCGGAGCGTGACTGGCTGGCGCCTCCGCAGACCAGTTTGTTGTGTGAGATCAACAGCAGCTGGATCCGTGGCGTCGACACTCTGGGAGGCCCCGATTCAGGAAAACGAAGCAGCCAGCAAGGTCTCAGGTAGTTAGGTGGGGCGGGGTATTAGCGATACCGCATCACAGAATGGAGGGTGGCCGAGACTTGTTCCATCCGGTCACCGCAGACCCAGCATGCGTGGTCACCGTTCGCCTTGGGTCGCCCTGAATACGAAGCTCCATGTATGGACGGCCGAGCACTACTTTTGCTTGCTCGATTGGTGAGGTGGGAAGATCGAATGGGTACCAAGAGCAAAATCCGACAAGACGGAACGTTCACGATAGGGACGCTTCTGCCGTTTGGGGCGATGGTGACCGGGATGGAATTCTCGTCCGACGTGACGATCTCGGAGCTATCGGAGTTACGACGTTTGCTTAATGAGCATCACGTGTTGGTCTTCCGAGGGCACCGGGCGCCAAAGGATTCGGAATACGTGCGTTTCCTTCGCCATTTTGGTGAACTGTCAACTAACGAAGCTGTTGATCCGGGCTACCTGCGACCAGGTTTTCCGGAGATCATCGTCATTTCCAATATTGTCGAGAATGGGAAGAAGATAGGCGCCGCCCAGGACGTGAAGGGACTCGACTGGCATACGGACTATTCCTGGCAGGATCGTGTGTCAGTTGCCGGCGCGCTTGAGTCGGTGGAGACGCCGCACAGTGGTGGCGAAACTTGTTTTGTGAACATGTATGCCGTGTACGAGGCCCTCGAGCCCGCGCTACGAACGAAGGTCGATGGTCTTCGTGCTCTCCACGAAATTAAGGGCACCGAACTACGCGACGCGAGCGCCGAGCATCCCCTCGTTGCAACGAACCCCATATCGGGCCGACGGGCCCTCTATATCAACCCACACTTCACGACGAAGTTGATTGGAATCGACGAAGGAGAAGGCGAAAGACTTCTCCTTCGACTGATCGACATCTCGATGTCGTCACAGTTCCTCTATAAGCATAGTTGGCAGTTGTCCGATCTGGTCCTTTGGGACCAGATCGGACTCATTCATGCCCGGATGCCCTACCGAGAAAACGAACGCCGGTACATGCGCCAAATCACGGTGCTCGCTGAAGACGCAAGTGCCCCTTGGCGGTCTCATTGAGCGTCGGCTAGAGAAACAGCGTGTGGAATTGGCAGTGGCACTGGTTTGATCAGCAGCACGTTGGACGAACAACCCATTTCGTCACACCACCTCGGGACGACCCGCGCCCTTAGCCCGTCTCGCTAGCTGAACCGGAGATGCAGAATGCGTTCGGCAATGATCGAACGCTGAATCTGCTCAGATCCACCGTAGATGCTGCCTGCCCGACCGTAGAGATAACGATCGAACCATTTTTGATGGGTAGGAGAACCTGGTGGAGCGACGCAGCGCGTTGCTACCTCCATCAACTCCTGCTCGACTCGAGTAATGAACAACTTGTCAATCGAGCTCGTTGGACCCGGGGATTCGGAGATAACCCTGTCGCTGAGTCTCCGAAGGCAATGCATGCGGAGGACTTCGAGCAGGACGGCGACTGATCCAATGGCATTGTCGACCCAGATGTCGGGTGCCTGACTCGAAGCGTTTCTCTCCGCCACCAGCTCTGCAAAATATCGCTCGAACTTCACCTTGTAGCCGATGTCAACGGCGCCGCGCTCGTAGGCGATCGTGGCTAGCGCAATCCCCCAACCTTCGTTGAGCTTTCCCAACAAATTCTCCTCGGGAATGGCGACTTCGTCGAGAAACATCTCAGAAAACTCTTCGTCCCCATTTGCGAGGCGGATGGGTCGAATCAGAACACCCGGCGTAGCCACCTCGACGATGAAGGCAGAAATGCCGCGGTGCTTAGTTGCATCAGGATTCGTACGCGCCAAAACTATCGAATAATCGGCGAACTTCCCGAAGCTTGTCCAGACCTTCTGACCCGACAGGACGAATTCATTACCCTTGCGAACGCCCGTCGTTCGAATAGCAGCGAGATCCGATCCTGCTGACGGTTCAGAGAACCCCTGACACCAGATCGCTTCAGCACTCAAGAGTCCGGGCAGGTATTGACGTCGTTGGCTTTCGCTTCCGAACTCCAGAATGGCGCGACCGAGGTGAGAACTCGGGAATGTGGCAGGTGCGCCTGCACGCCCCAGCTCCTCACTTGCAATGGCTTCTTCAATGGGTCCAAGTCCTCGACCGCCAGTCTCCGTGGGCCACGATAATGCGTACCAACCGGCGGCATATAGCTTCTTCTGCCAATCTCGGGCAAAGGCAAATCGAGCGGCCATGTCTTTCGGCTCGGGTTCATTCGAAAGGTTCCGACTGAGCCACTCTCGAAGCTGGCTGCGAAACTCCGCGAGCTCAGGCGAGTCACGCAGATCCATCGGTCCCCACACTCACCAGCCCTCTGCCTTCGGCCACGAGACGGGCGAGCGCCTCCGGCGTACCAAGCGCCTGACGGAATTGGTCCGCCGTTCGAAGCCGCAAATGAGCGCAATGCTCCCAAGTGATTCCGATACCCCCAAAGACCTGGATACTGCCTTCGCAGACGCGGACGGCGGTAGTTGAACTCCATGCCTTGGCCGCCGCCGCCGCTGCTTCCGCCTCCTGCAGTGAGCCGTTTGATACGGTCCAAGCTGCTCCGTACGTCATAGATCGAGAGGTCTCGACGTCGACGAGCATTTCCGCGCACAAGTGCTGAATCGCCTGAAATGAACCGATCGGCATACCAAATTGCTCTCTGGTCCTTGCATACTCAACAGCCTCGTTCAAGGCAGCACCGGCGACTCCATTGAGCCATGCCGCCAGCGCGACCCAGCCCGACGCGCGCATAACGCGGAGTTCGGGTGTCCAGCTGAAAGTCCCGATCGCCGTTACTGGGAATCGAGCAATCGGATGGGCGAAGTCCGTGAAATCAACTGATTCTGGCTTGCCCAGGTTCGTCGATCTCAGCCCACCTTGATCGATGTGGAGAAGTGTTGCATCGGGTCGCCAATCGAAGGCAAGGCTACTGAGGTCTTCGGATAGTTCAAGGTCATCATTGACCAAAGTTGAGAAGACAACTCCTTGCGCAGCTCGGGCAAGGGCTTCCCCATCCCCCCGGCCAGCTTGGAGACCCATGACGGAAACGACTGCACTACCGACGAAGGGCAAATAGGCATTCGCCTTTGCAAGCTCCTCGGCGACGATGCACGCATCGACAAGGGTGCCGCCTGAGCCGCCGTGGCACGCAGGAACGAGAAGCCCGCTCAGACCCATTTCGGTCAGGGTTTGCCAGGGCGACCACCAGTCGACAGCGGGTGAGCGGGCCACGTTGGCACTACCAAAAGCTGAGTCCGCGAAGTCGGCCACTGTTTCCTTCAGCAGCTGCTCCTCGGGTGTCAGCTCAAAGTTCATTCGAGGCGAGACTTACAGCGATCAGTACAGCCCGAAGGGACGGCGATCGGCCGCCAAAAGGAGTACTGCGTCCTGTCGTCCCTCTTCTTCTAGGGCGATCCCTACCAAAGAAGCCATCCGGGTTGTCTCCCATTCTTCGGTAATACCGACCGGTAGGAATGTATCGCCTCGCGACTTCACTGTCAACTTTGGACGGCGCGTTGAACGGGAAACGAGGACATAGGCCAGTCCCGCTCAAGGGCTCGACCTATGACAAAGTGGCAGGATCAGATTTGGACCCTCCGAAGTAGTGAGGGAGCAGTTCTTAAAAGAGGTCGAGCTGGTAGTAGCCAATCTCGAGATTGGCGCGACTTGCCCCAAGCGTTCACGGCTCCGAGGTCTACGCAGTGATGCCCCCTCGCTCCATCGCCGCGGCTCTCGGGCGCCGAATTGGGTTGATGCGTGGGAAGGCGCACGTTCGGTTGAAAAGGAACTGAAACGTCGGTGCCGGATGGCGGGCATCTTCTCGACAGGGGCGCCCTTGTCCCTTTCCAGTCACCGTCGTCCTCGACCTCCAAGAGGAGTGGGGCCAGTCGCCGAGCGGTGCTCTTATTGGCAAGGCTCGATGGCCACGATCTCCCTACAGCGTGACGATGTCCACGCAGCACTCGGCGGCTTCCGATGGCCAGATTGCCACCAGGCATCTCACTCTCACAGGCCAACATGTGGCGGGTCGTGCCCCGATCTCACTGCAGTTTGTGTCACCTTGCTTCCAATGATACGTTTTTTGACGCTCCGTTCAATAAGGCACTCTTCCGAGGGCGGGGCCGGGGTTTGCCCTCGTTAGTAAGTAAGGAGCTCGGATGACTCTCATCGTCGACGCTGACGCACACGTCTGCGAGGCACGCGATTTGTTCACCGAGCGGTTGCCGTCGAAGTACGGCGACGCTATTCCGCACGTCAAGTACCGGCCCGAGGTCAGCCAGGACTGGTGGTTCGTCGGCGATACGCCGATTGAGAAGGCTGTCGGAAGCGTGATGGTCTCCGGAGAGCACGGTGAAGTGCGGCGTGCTGACCAGATGTCCATTTCAGGCAGCATCTATGACGAGCAGCACCCATCTTCGTATGACC
>PMLV01000045.1 GCA_003160635.1 Acidimicrobiaceae bacterium
CGCGTTCAGCGGCGACCTGGGCTGAGCTGGGGTAGTGCAGCAAGATTCTTGGGCGTGATCGCTGATCACGCCCAAGAGCCTGCCGACAGCCGCTGCCCGATGGCTGGGTAGGGGAGTCCTCCGATATCGGGGAATCCGCGACTTTGATACACCTCCGTGAAATGCTCGTGGCATGGGTAATTGGGCTACACGCGAGGTGCTGGGTTTCGATTTCGAGACGACCGGAGTCGACCGATTCAACGACGTGCCTGTCTCCTACGCGCTGGTGACGGTCGTGGGGGGGGTCCTGGACTCGACATTGTCGGGCCTGGTCGATCCCGGGCGCGACATCCCGGCCGGAGCAACGGAGGTCCACGGGATCACCACCCAGAGGGCACGTTCCGAAGGAATGCCCCTCAAGGACGCAGTCGAGTTGATCACCGACCGCGTCGTTTCCGCCAGCCGCAGGGGAGTGCCTCTCGTCGGGATGAAGCTCGATTATGACCTGACCATTCTTGATACCGTTTCTCGAAGACTCTCCGGGCACGGTTTGTGTGAGCGGGGCTGGGCTGGTCCCGTCCTCGACGCCGTGGTGTTGGATCGCCATCATGATCGGTACCGCAAGGGCAGTCGAACGTTGGGTGCCCTCTGTGCGCACTATGGCGTCGACATTGAGCATGCGCACGATGCCACGGCCGACGCAGTCGCGTCAGCCAGGGTGCTCTTCGCCCTTGCCGCTCGCTTCGAAGAACTCGGTGAAGCCGATCCCTACGTGTTGCACGAGTCGCAGATCGCTTGGCACCGTGAGTGGGCGGAGGGCTACGACGAATGGCGATTGGGCCGTGGCATGGCACCCATGGATCGCCGCGATTTCATTTGGCCCGTGGCGCCAGCGGCTTTGTTGGCAGCGTAGGAACCTGATCAGGCTTTGAGCAGGTCCCACACCATCTCAATGTCTGCATCCTCTGTCAGGATGCACCTGGCCGGATGTTGTTTATCGATGTGTCCGATGAGACCGTTGTAGACCGAGTACCCGACGAGCTCTTGGAGGCGCCGTGGAAACGCTTTCACCAACTGTGGCGGAATGCCTAACTGCTGGTTCTCCTGCTGACGGATGAAGCCGGCGCAGTAATTCATGGCGATCCCCACGCGTCGTCTGTCCGTTACGTTGGCACCACCTCCGTGCCAGAGGCTTCCCACCCAGACGAGCACGCTGCCCTTGGGCATCTCTGCGGCAATCGAGTCGTAGTGCTCGAGTGGATTCGGTGCATCTGGGCGAAGGTGGCTTCCCGGTATCAACCGGGTTGCGCCATTCTCTTCCGTGAAGTCGGTTATGGCCCACATGGTGTTGCAGATAATGGGTATGTGGGGCCGTGTCAGCGGGATCATCTGGTCATCGGCGTGAATGGGTTGTGGCTTCTCGTCCGGGCCAATGGAGATCGAGGAGAGCGAGGAGATGAGAGCCCCGGGGTCCAACACTCTCTCCACGACCGGGAGGACGCTCGCATGTAGCGGTATCTTTTCGAACGTGGGCCCATGCACGAGGAGGTTGTAGACACGGGTCGTGTGCTGACCCTCGAACAGGTTGTCGGCCGGCACAATCCCCAGCACCCGCTCGAGCTTGAGGAGCGCCTCGCTGATTTCTTCGACCAGTTCCGGCTCGATTGCGTTCGGGATAATGGTAAATCCCTCTTCGGCAATGCGGCATAAATGCCGATCCATTTCGTCGCTGGGGCTCGTACCGGCGATCATCACGAGACTCCATCGTAGAGACTGTGCGTCCGATGGGCTCGACGTGTGTGCTCGTGGGCCATTTGGCCTGGTGGTAGGGTTACGACGGAAGGGCCGTTAGCGCAGCTGGTGGCGCACTTGCATGACGCTCTCGCTCCGATGGTACGTGGGTTTACGTTGCCTTACGCAGACTTCCTGGTAAATCGGCCCTTTGCCCTTGCCAGTGCCTCTGAGCAGGGTTCCTAAAATGGGTGCTGTTACTTACTGCGTTACTTACTGGTGCTAACTGCACCCACACGGTTGCAAGCACTGACGGCAAAGCGGCTCTTCGCGTTGAACTGGGGAGTGTCAGGTAGGGAGCATCTGGCTACCCAAACCTCACCGGGATCTGGGGGCCGCCCCGCGCTCGCGATAGTTGCTGCGCCTCAAACGAATCCACTTATCTCAAGTCCTTTGAGGGGTGTCATTGATGTAGCCAGCGTCTGATTTTCGCTGCGTCGTGGACGCGTTATCTCAAGTGGTGTCTTCGATGTAGCCGACGTAGCTGAAGCAGATCCTGAGGTGCATGGCAGCGGTTTGGCGCACACATGGAGGTGAACCGTTCGCACAGAGCCCGCCACGGGACACGAGCGAGGATCGGTTCAGGACGGCCGGGCCTCACGCTGGGCCTCAAGAGCCAGGAGCTGCGTCGAGCCGTGCGTTGACTACGAGCTCGATGATCACACCCCACACCGAAGCCGGCGTCGACTGACAGTCATGAGCCAACTTTGACCCATGCACCGCAGCAGGGTTAGGTGGGACCAACTACTCGCGACTGTTGCCTGCTGGGGAACGGTCCAATTGGGGCTTGGCGCAGTTTTTGAGATTTTTTGGGATGCCAGGCCAGAGCCGATTTCTTTATCTGGTTCGGTGCAAGAGCACCGTCCAGGCGGTGTTTCGGATCGGGATCGATGGTTCCCTCGGCGCTTGTGCGGCTCCATTCCTGTACCGGTACCACCCCGTCCGCTGGTGCTCCGGCCTCAAGACGTGCTCAGGGCACGAGTGCCATTCGGGCGCTCAGCTCCGTCCGTGGGTGGGTCCGTCCTATCGATGAATCCACTGTCACTGGAGGGCACCACAATGGTCCCGAAATCTCTTTCCTTCACCCGCATTCGAATGCTGTTCCGACCGCAGAAGCCATTCGCTTCTCACCCGGGCGCTGTCCCAGAGGCATCCCTCAATCTGCCCCGTCGGATAGGCGACAGGCCCTCAGCAGCCCAGCTCGCCCGAGACCATCTTCGGCATCCCCAGGGGACATCACGATGGCGTTGTATCTGGACGACCAGCATCACCTGGTGGTGGTCGGCTGACGGCTTGGCTCCAGACATACCCCAGCCAGACAACCTCCCGCTGGCTCGGAACACCCTTCTCGTATCATCTACTCATGGGAGATGAGACGAGCTACGGAGACGCCGTCGAGGAGAACGTTCGGCAAATCGCAGCTCGTCTAGGCGTTTCTGATTTCGTCTACACCGTTCCAAAGCTCGCCAAGGGGGCAGCGACCAGAGAAGTAGGCGACGCCCTTCTTATCTCGAATGGACTTGGTGCGATTCTTCAAGTCAAGACCCGTGAACCGGGCTCTCGATCCGAGCCCGGAGACGCTTGGCTGGCAAAGCAGGGAGAAAAGGCATACCGACAGGGGGAGGGGACGAGGCGACAGATTCTCCAACAGCAACAAGCCGGAGAAGCCGTGTCTGCCTTTCCCGTTCGCTCCGAAAGCTGGTGATCCGTGGCGGCACCTACTTCCATCTCGGCGGCCTTAACCTTTACCCTCAAACCCACTGAGAACCCGGAAGCGCCCCAAATAGAAGCCCTCGGTTACCGCGTCACAATCGAAGCGGCTGAAGCGGCCTGATCACAACTGAAGTCGGGACTTCGTCCCGAGCGGGGCTCTGCCCCGCACCCCGACCTCGCGCGCCCGCGTTACAAAGTTTTCGGGTCAGGCGGCACAATGAAGGGGTGGACGCACGACGAGAGGTACTGCAGAGGGCCGAGGGGCGCCGGCTCTTTGGACTCGACCCCAGCGGCTACGAGGCTGGGAGACCCGACTATCCCTCCTTCGTCTACGACAACCTCTGCGCGGCGTGCGGGTTGGCCCCGGGGACTCGAGTCCTCGAGATCGGGCCCGGCACCGGGATCGTGACTCGGCGGTTGCTCGGCGCGGGTGCGCGGGTGGTAGCGATTGAACCAGATCCTTCCCTCGCGTCCTATCTAAAGGAGACCATGGCGGGTGAAGACCTCACGATTGTCGAAACAAGCTTTGAAGAGGCCGAGATCGACCGCGCAGCATTCGACCTCGCGGTGGCTGCGACTTCATTCCACTGGGTGGATCAAGAAGTCGGCCTGAGGAAACTCGGCCAACTGATCAGACCGGGCGGCTGGATCGCCATGTGGTGGACGCTCTTTCGCGATCCGAGTCATCCCGACTCTTTCAGCACGGCAGTAGAGGAGCTCCTGGGCCCGGAGACGAGGGGTGCCTTTGACGAACCAGATCGACCTCCCTTCCAACTGGACCACGAATATCGGGAACTTGACCTCACGCGGTGGGCAAGGCTGGAGGAGGTTGCGAGCACACTCGTTCGGTGGACCTGCGTCCTTACGCCCTCTCAGGCAAGAGCGCTCTACGCCTCCATGGCCACTGTCATCCGTCGTCCGGTAACTGAGCAACAGGAGCTACTCGATCAGCTCGAGCGACTGGCGACTGAGACCTTCGGCGGCCGAGTCGAGCGTAATTTTGTGACAGCCCTCTACACCGGTCGACGACCTTGAACCGGCGGACGGGGCTACCCCGACTGCAACCAAGTTCCGTTGGGATCAACTGGCAAGAGCGCTCAAAGCAACATTCGCATTGAGCATGTGCGCATCCTTGAGGCCATCTGGCGTGACCTTGGCCAACCAGAGCGCTTCGGGGCCGTGTCCGACCAAGTAGAACAATGTCGCACCTTGTGCGCCAAAGGTGAGTGGAAGAACCGACGGAAGGGAAAACAACCGGGTGACACTACTGGCACCGTTAGCCAAGTCTGCGAGGTAGACGCCATTGTGACGGACATCGAACCCTGTCGATACAAGGTCGGAGGACCCCGAGGCGCCAATAACATCACTATCTTTCAAACCGCTGAGAATGACGCGCTTCGCCTTGAGTGGGTGCCCAGATCGGACGCTCACGACGATCAAGCAGGTGTCGTTTGCCGAGGCCGCGCTGCAGGACCCCGGTACGGCGCGTGGAGTCGCACCGCCCATGAGGTCATTTCCCACCCCTCCGGGAAGCACCATGATCTCGGAGCCGTCACCGAGCCAGGTGATCGAGGCATTGAGAAGGTCGGTTTGTCCACCCAGGAGCGGACGGAGGTCGATTGACTGGTCTTTTCCTGACGTGAGGTCCCGAACGACCAGCGTGTTGGAACCCGAAGGTCCCGAACCGAACGCCAGCAGGCGGCTGTTCGGGCTGACCGCGGGCTCTTCGCCTTGAGCAACGAACGTCTCTGCACCAGTCGACACCGATAAGCGTTCGATTGCCAACGTTGTGGCTTGGTTCACGACCACGTAGACATACTGACCATCTGGCGAAAGGGCGAGGCCGTTGTTGGTCCATCCTTGAACGGTGCCGAGATCCTTAACTAGAGCTCCCGTGCTCGCCGATTCAATATGGAAGTCTGGTCCCGATCCGGTGGCAAGTACGAAGTTCGATGATGCGCCCACGTTTGGGGCACGTGCATGGGCAGGAGATGCGGTCGCTTGTGATGCGCTTCCGGCAACGAGAAGCAGAGTTGCTGCAGCAAATCCGAGCCGACCGATCAGTCGCACGAGACCATCCTTGCAGACGCTTCCCGAGAATGTCCGTTCGCCCACCCGCCTTTCGCAATGCGGCTTACTCCAAGGGGCGCCCAGCATGCGCCAGACCGTCCCACCCTTCCGGCGTTGTGGGGCAGGGGTTGAGTTCTAATGTGGCCCCATGTCGGTCTCATCGTCCTCACCATTGCCGGTCGACAGCACTTTTCACCCCTTGGCGTGAAGCAGCGAGGCAGGTCCAGGACCTGGATTGACGACCAAGGCTGGTGACTCCGCGTCGTGGAGTTCCAGTCCTCGTCATACTCAAAAGGGTCCTATCTGAATGTGGGCGTAGAAGTTGGAGTTCATCGCCGTCAGGTATTGGGGTCTCGGTTGCGATGTCGTCATGAAATACCCGAACTCCATACCAAGCGACTGTCTGTATTCCGGCGGCATCCAGCTGAGAGCTAGCGGGGTCGACCCGGCACCGGACAACAGCTCAGCCCGCAGATGATCAGCCAACACATCTGCGGCGGCCGTTTACTTGACCTCCTTAGCCGCTGGCCAGTACGAGTTGCGCCCCTATTAGGTTAAAGAAGACAACACCGGCTGGTCATGCAGTGCGGCGTCAGTTCGCAACTTCATCAATGCGTCGGCGAACAGCCGGTTTGACATGGGTTTGGCGAACAGGTAGCCCTGAATGCTGTTGCAGCCGAGATCGTTCAGAGCAGCGAGCTGGTCGGGCCGTTCCACACCTTCGGCAATTGTGGTTAGTCCCAGGGCAACGCTCAGGTCGATCACACTCCGCACCATCGCCGCTCCTGCGGGATCTAGGGCGACCCGATCGACGAATGACTTGTCGATCTTGANNAGGCCGAGATCTTTGAGGGCTTGTAGGCGGGCGATTGCTACATCGAAGTCTTCCATGATGACGGACTCGGTGACTTCGAGCACTAATGCCTCGGCGGGCAAACCGGAGTCCTCAATGGCCCTCGCGACATCTTCGAGAAGTGCTGGATCTTGGAGCTGGCGAGCCGAAAGATTGACACTGATGTAGAAGGCGTCGTCGGCGACACCGGATTGGCGCCAGGACTGGGCTTGTCGACAGGCTCCATTGAGCACCCACTTGCCGAGCGGCACGATGAGGCCGGTCGATTCGGCGACCGAGATGAACTCGATGGGTTCTACAAGCCCGCGACTCGGGTGGTGCCACCGCACGAGCGCCTCGGCCCCGATGGCCATGGCCGTCTGGGCATTCACAATGGGTTGGTAGAAGACCTCGAGCTGGCCGCCTTCGATGCCACGTCTCAGGTCCGCGGCTAGCTCGAGGCGGCGGACGGCCACTTCATGCATGGCCGGCCGGAACATCTCGAAGCGGCCCTTGCCGTTGCGCTTGGCCATGTACATTGCCAGGTCGGCATCACGCAACAGACCATCGGGGCCATCATAGGGTGGCTGGTCCACGGCGATTCCGATGCTCGTCCGCACAGAAATATCCTCTGTGCCTATGTGGATCGGCGACTTGAGCGCCTCGGCGATACGGCCGGCCGCGACCTGCGCGGCTTCGGGCATATCACCGGATTCAAGCAGCAAGGCGAACTCGTCGCCTCCGAACCGGGACACCGTGTCACTGGGTCGGCTTGAAGCCTTGAGTCGCTCGGCGAAGGCCACAAGGAGCTGGTCGCCGGCGGGGTGGCCGAGACTGTCGTTAACCACTTTGAAATCGTCGATGTCCAAGTACAACACTGCTACTGGCGCGGCTGTGCGTTCGGCACGGTCCATGGCATGAGCCACCCGGTCGACGAACAGCGCCCGGTTGGCGAGTCCGGTGAGAGGGTCGTGGAACGCTTGCCGGTTCAGTTCTGTTTCGAGCGCACGCCGGTCGGTGATGTCGCGGCTGTTGAGCACGATGGCGCCAACATCGGGATTATCGAGCAGGTTGGTGATAATCGTGTCCATGTCTCGCCAGCTGCCATCGGAGTGTCGGATCCGACACTCGAAGTTGGCGCTCGCCGCGAGTCCTCCGACGATCACCTTCGTAAGCTGAACGCGAGCGTTTGAGGCGTCCTCGGGGTGGATCAGCACCTCCAGTGACTGCCCGACCAGGCTATCAACCTCGCGCCCGAGCACCGCTCGGACGGCCGGGCTTTGGTAGCGCACGATCCCGTCGGGCCCGATGAGGGTCACCACATCAGAGGAGTTTTGAACCAAGGATTGGAACTGTCGCTCGTTTTGGGCACGATGCCGTTCCTCGGTCGCCTTGATGCTCCGCAGAGCCAGACTCATTTGTGAGCTCACCAATCCCAGGTTGGGAAGGAATGCGTCGACAGCCTTCCCGGTATAGCCGACCACCAGGAGCCCCCGCACTTGGTCATCAACGACGACGGGCGCCACAAAGCGTGGGGAGCAGGGCACCTTATGATCAGCGTCTTGCTCCTTGACTGCCAACCGTGCCGGGCCAACGGATGGCGTTCGTTCACCCCAACTGGCGGTTAACTCGGAATCGGCCGGCTCGCCGACACGGTACGGCGACGGACCAGCTGTGGCCGCAACTATCGGGCCGGACGGGCTCAGCTCCACGAATGACGACCACGAGTCAGCATTGCCAGCCAGCGCCACCGCTGCGCCGACCGCCGCTGTTGCGAGGGTGTCGTCGTCGGCAGCGCCGACGAACGTCACCGCAGTTTGGGCGATCACGGTCCAGCGGGCAACGGCCTGGGCAAGCTGATCGTTGGATGCATCGAGCGCCCGCTTCAATAGTGTGAGCCGAGCGAGCACCAATACGAACATGACCGCTGAGAACAAAGACAGCAGAACTCCATCTGTGCTCACTCCTCGAACCTCTTCGATGAGCATCGTGGCCGGGGGCGTCAGCGCGCCACCCAGAGCAACGGCAGGGCGAATCGACCGCGGCGTTGCTCGCTCGAGCGCGAAGGTTCGGAGAGACGAGACATCGAAGGATGCAGTGCTGCTGCTCCCCACAGAGCGTAGGACAAGAGCCATCCGAGGTCGATGGGGCTGCCGTCCGCGTAGGTGTTGTGGAGGGAGGCCACGGCGAAGAACCCGTCGGCCACCAGCAGAGCCACGACACTCGCGGCGAGCAGGCGGAAGCTTGTGTTGCGCACGCCGCGACCGAGCAGCAGGCGCACGACGACAGCAACCAGCAAAAGGTCAAGCGCCGGGTAGGCGATCGGCACGACCTGGGCCCCCAGACTCAGGGCCCGGTCGTGTGCATAGGGGGCCATGATGAAGACCCAGGCCAGAACGCCGACGCCCACCGCGACCATCACACCATCCAGCGCGCTGGATATATCGTTCCCCCTCGCCCGGTACCGAACGAGGAGCACCATTCCCAAGGCGAGAATGGGATAGGCCGTCAGGTACAAGTAGTCGGCAACAGACGGTATTGGGATGACATTGCCGGACGAGGCATAGAGGTCGAAAGCGATATCGCCGGCAACGAACAACAACAAACCGCCGGCGAAAGCAAGCCAGGGCCCGTGTCGCTTCGGTGGGTGTATCCGTAGCCCGATCAGTATGGCCGCCACGGAAGAGAGGCCGTAGGCGTAGTACACGACTCGCTGAGCTGTGCCATCGACAGCGAAGAAGTAGACGGGGAGCCCGACAAGCAGAATGACCAGGTAATACCACCAGGCGCGATGCGACATCACTTAGACCATTGACGAGCACGTAGTTCGGCGATGAATCCATTCGCTGACAATGAAGCCCCACCTATTCGCACCTCTGCCGAACCCGTTTCTCTACCCATTTCTCTCCCTCTTGGCCTCGCTGATTCAAGGTCGCAAAATGGGACAGTGGTAATGGCCATTTCGGCGGCTCGGCTGACTCAGGGAGTCCCGTAGCTTTGCGTCCCTCACTCACGAGAGGTATGCCTTTTCGACTGACTGCTAACAGCTACGACGATGGTCTCTTTTTCTATAGGCAAGTAGGGTCTTTGGTCCCTTGGCATTGGCCGCAACCAAGTCGCCACGAACAAGCAACCTTGCCTATCAAGACCGGTCGCGTGGCCGCCTGCCTGCGGAGACAGTCGGGCTGAAACTCGACGACGGAAATGCCGGATAACGAGTGCCCCCTACCAGTTGATCCGACTATCCCCATGGTGCCGGCTTGGGCGGGTTAGCGCGGCGTTAGCCTCCCTGTTGCACGGAAA
>PMLV01000129.1 GCA_003160635.1 Acidimicrobiaceae bacterium
GGTCCCTAGAGGGTGCCCCATACCGCCGGTCTCGTGCCACGTCTCCGCGGTTCTACGGCCGACATTGCTGCCTTTCGCGAGCGAGGTTCGCTCCGGCTACCGTCTTCCAGCCTGCAGACCACTCCCGCAGGCCGAACGTCTAGCGGCGAGCGTTCACTGTCCCGCCATGATTGCCGGATTACCGAAAGCGGATCCTGCATCGGGTCAGAAAGATCCGTGGACGTTGTCAACGCAGGTGCAGTGCCGAACGTGAAACACTTCGATGATGCGACGCGACATGCCCTGGGGTTTCGTCGCCTCGCTCTTGGTGGTAGCCGGCCTCGGAGCTGCGATGCCCGCAGCGGAAGTTCGGGCAGTGCTCGCAGATGTTCGTGCCGGCGTACGATCCTTGGGCGAGCATGCGCACGCAGTAACCACCGCCGAGTCGGGCTTTGATCAGCGGGGCGCCACGCCACCGTGCGCGCCGATTACGAAAAGGCCCTCACCTTGGCCGAGGATGGCCTCGGACCGGTGCTCCCCGAGCGAACCCCGGTCGCCCTCAACACTGACTGGCGCGGCCCCCGTGGGACGATTCTCCTTCCGATCGAGGCACCAAGTGCAGATCAGGCCAGCGAGTGAGCCGACTCCTTGAACGCGTTGGGATTGCCAGTTTTGTGTCCCCAGATCTCTCCACCAGCGGCCTCGCGATCACACCAGATCGCTTCGTCGACGAGCACACTGTCGAATCCAATCTCGACCTCGAACCCAGCCGGACTCTGCATGTAGAAGGACACCGTCTTGTCATTGAGGTGGCGGCCCAGGCTCCTGGTGATGGTGAGCCCGGCCTCAGTAGCACGGTCGAGGGCGGCGCCGAGGAGATCCAGAGAGGTGACTTCGACCATTAAATGGTTCAAGCCGGCGAACGGGCCGAGGTGAATCAGGGCGATCGAATGGTGCCGAGGCGTGCACCGAAGGAAATGGCCGGACATCTCTCGACCGAACGTGATGAAGTCTGAGCGTTTGAACCCCAGAGCGCCGCGGTAAAAGCCAAGGCTGGCCTCCAGGTCATCGACGAAGACGAGCGCATGCCCCAGGCCAAGCTCGCCCGTTTTGAACTGGGTCTCCGTAGGGGAGACGAAGTGCCGGTCGTGGACCGGTCCGTAGAAGAGCTCGACCCGGTTGCCACAGGGATCGGTGCACCATGCGAGGCCACACACGCCGCGCGCCTGTACTTCCTCGGGCGTCCCCTGGGTGATCTGAACGTCTGCGGCTGCGATCTCGGCCATTGCCGCAGCGAGCGCCACATCGTCCTCGACTTCAAAGCCCAGGTAGGCAAGCCCCGACGTGCTGTCGGGATGGATCCCGATACGCCACTGGTAGTCGTCCATCTTCAGGTAGATGGAGCCGTCTGGAGCCTTGCCGGAGCCTCCGCTCACCGGGCCCGAACCCGTGACGCTGGGGGAGCCAAAGCTTTCGCCGGGGAGCGCTCTCGCCGGCATCATCCCGACGACATCGGTCCAGAACGACAGCAACGCACTGGGATCGGATGCCTTGAGACCGATATAGCCAAGACCATGCAACTTCACTAGGTCCCCCTTGGTTGTCGCCCTGGCGGAAGACGCTCAGCGCGGAAGTAGTCGGACATGCAGATCCTTAAGGCCCACGGTGATCGGGTTCTCGATTCCCTGCACGCTGTATTCGGGATCGCTCAGGAGCTCGATGTCGGCCACGCGCGCGAAGAGCTCCTCGAACAGGACACGGATCTCCCTCTTGGCGAGGTTCGCGCCGAGGCAGTAGTGCAACCCGCCGCCGCCGAAGGAGACCTGTGGGTTCGGCGTCCGGGTCACGTCGAAACGAAACGGGTCTGGGAAGACGTCCTCGTCGCGGTTGGCGGAGGCGTAACAGAGAATGACACGTTCGCCCGCGCCGATCCGCGCCCCACGGACCTCCACGTCCTGCGCCGCGGTACGTCGGAAGTACGTCACCGGCGACGACCACCGGAGTATCTCGTCCGTCGCGGTGTTGATCACCGAGGGGTCTGTGCGGAGACGCTTCATCTGGTCGGGATGCTCGAGGAGCGCGAGAAGGCCCGACGATACGGCTCCCCTCGTAGTCTCGCTCCCGGCGAAGGTCAGTACCATGAAGAACAGGTCGAGCTCAAGCTCACTGAGGCTGGTCCGGCTGCCGTCGGGTTGTTCGATCTCTGCCAACGTGAGCGTCGTCCACACGTCGTCGGCCGGTGCTCGGCGCTTTTCGGCGCCCAGCTGGTTTGCGTAGCCGAACATCTCCATCTGGATGGCCGTGCGCTCTTCTGGGGTCAGGTACGACCGGGGGTCGGTGGACTGCAGCAGGATGTTCACGCGGTCGAACAGCCAGGTGCGGTCGCTCTGGGGGATACCGACGATGTCGGCGATCATGTGCATCGGTAGCTCATAGGCGACGTCGTGGACGAAGTCGCACTCGTTTTGCTCTAGCGCTCGTTCCACGATGGCGACGGCCCATTCGCGAGCCTGGGCTTCAAGTGCAGCCGTCACGCGGGGGGTAAACCCAGCACTGATTAACCGTCGAAGCCGCGTGTGCTGGGGGGGATCCATCGAAACGATCCGCATGCCCTCCTGACCAGGCTGCTCCCCCGGCAGCGACGGGCCCTCCAGCGACCGGAAGCCAGCGTGGTTCCGGCTCACGGCCTGCACATCGGCGTGCCGTGAAAGGATCCAGAACCCTCCGCCGAGCCGTTCGGTCCCGGGAGTATCGGGATGGCGCCACACAGGCGCTTCCTTCCTCAGCAAGGTGAACAGCTCGTGCGGGACCCCGTGGCGCCACAGCTCGTAATCGGTGAGGTCGATCGAGTCGATGGTCGGGGCCGTCGCTTCGATGGTCACGGCAAGAGCTTATACTTCTTAAGGAGAAAAGTGAAGTTTGTTTGGGGGCGGGCCGCGACGCTCCCGGTGCCGTCCGGCGTTGAGCACGGGGTGCACGCCAGACGGAAGTAGGTTGCGGGCAAGCTTGCTCGGCTAGTTCTCGGAGCCGTGGACCTTCGGCGTGGAGAACCGCTCGGGCCTAATGGTGATGATCGTCCGCGCCGCGCGGCTCGTACGGATTTTCGTCGTGGCCCATGAATCTCCGGACTATCCAGTCAAGTATGCGCGATCATTCTCGTCATCATCGAGCTCCGTCGTCCCACGGATCTCCACGTAGCGACGCGCGTCTTGGGATCTGGGACACAGACCCTGGTGTGCGGGTAACGCGTTTGAGGCTCCGGATCATCTATTGACTGACAGATTGGCTGCGAAACGGCGCCTGTCGCGGTCGTACGCGACGCCCGCTGCATCACTCGCAGATGGCCATCGGACCCCTTTGTCCAATGCGTACCGATTCGCACGCTTGAAGGATCTCGCTGGCCCGCTCGTGGATCGGTACGTGGTGGTCTCCGGTCATATACCGTCCGCGCCTTCTCGCTGATCAAGACGTGGACCGCAAGACCAGCCGTTTACGCCTTGGCGAGGGCCAGGTCCGTGACGCCTGCGGCTTCGCTGGCCAACCGTCGGATCTCGGCCAGATGCATCGACAGAATTTGTATTGTCGCTCGGGCCGCCCAGAGAGCTTCCTTCTGCAGCGACCGTGTATTGGCGTATTTCACGAGCAGCGTCAGTTCGCCCCCGCCGTGGAAGCGGTCCTTGTACAGGTGCAGGGCCAAGAACTTTAGCGATCCGTCCGGCAGGCCGAGCCGCTCGTGGAAGGCGATGCCGCCAAATTCTTCGGTGTATTTCTTGGTTGCCTCGATGCCACTGATTCGCTCGCGGGCACGAAAAGCCGCTTCCGACTGAGTTATCTCAAGGCCGCCGATGGCAGCGTAACCCCCTAACCAGCTCATTGTCCGGGTGAAGTTCTCCCATGCGTTGATGCACGCCAGGATCACGGGCGTGGGCTCGGTCTCGAAGATCTCTTGGCGAGTGACGCCACACACTTCGGCTTCGTCGTAGAGGAGGTCTATGTGGCATCGACCTCCGGCATCAGGATCCCCGACCTCCTCGTCGACACAGTCCTTGATGATCTCCTTGCGGACGTCCTGGTAGGGGCACAGTGAAGCGACTGACATCAGCCAGCTGGGGAACTTCCATGCGAAGAACGACATGTACTTGAGGTATGTCCCATGATGAACGCGTGCTTGCTGGGGGGTCATGCCATCGGGCATGCGGGATCCCGGAGGGGCGTTTTCCAACACGGTGCGCATCAGCGTCTCGCAGAACTCATTTTCGAACTCCTGCGGAGGCAGAGCGCCGGGTTCGTAGACGGGAGTGGGACGGCTCCGACCGTCGTACGGCATTGTCATCGAGCCTCCGATCGTCCGAAGAAACTTAAGTTAAGCCACCTCACTCTAGCGCCATTCGGAACCGTGTCAAGATCGTAGAAGCAGGCGAGGGACTCAAAGCGGAGTCGTCGGTGTCCGGTTCGCTGAAGCTGACTTCTAGACGACGGTGGTCAGCCCCGTTTGCGACGGCCGGTGCGACCGATAGGGGCCGCCCGTCGGCGGTTGGACGCATCGTCGGAACGCGTGCCAAGTACCCGGTCGAAGACGTAGGTAACCGCATCGACGAGTTCGTCAGTCCCCTTGTTCCCCGAGGATTTGATCAACTGGGGCGCTAGCATTCCAATGCGGTCAAGCATTACGGTGAGCACCGAGCCAAGGCGTCGAGGAGAGATGGACGGATCAACCCGACCCTCGCGTTGCCCCGCTTCAATTCTCGCCCGCAAGGCCTCGACCATCGGCCGAAAGGCCTCGTCGCGGACCGCTTGGAGGCGAGCGTCACCCGTGGTCACGGCGACATTCCGGGACCAAAGGACGGCTCGATGGTCGTCCCAGTACTGGAAGAATCTGCGGACAAATGTCCGCGTGCTTTCGGCAGACATATCTTCCTCATTCCAGCCGTTCTCTGGGAACGGGAAAGCTGGGATTAGGTGACCAATCTCTTCGCAGAGCGCGAGAATCGCCTCGTCCAGGTCGCTGAAATACTGATAAAAGGCGGGTGGCTTGAACCCGACCTCTGTCGCAACGTCTGTCAGCCTCAGACCGCGTAGTCCCTGTCGTTCGATGCAGTCTGCAACCGCTTTGAGGATCTGTTCGCGTGTTTGGAGCCCGCGCTTGCCCAGCGGCTGGCCATCGGTCGATGTGGGGTCGGTCGTCACTGTTCAGAAACAATACCCGTGAGTTCCCAAACGCCAGTGATGGCCCCAACCTCTGACGATGGATCAGAAGAATGCGACGGCACCGCCGTTGACGGCCAGCGTCTGTCCGGTGATGCACGCGGCCTTCGGGGGACGCCAGGAAGGCACCAACGCCGGTGATGTCGTCCGGCACGACGATCCAGCCGTGAGGTATCTGAGCCACCAATGTGGTCGGCACCAGTGGCGGATCGGGCGGCGTGGCGCTCGGAGCGACGTAGTTCACCGAATCCTCAGCGACCCGAGCTCGAACGCGAGCACCGTGGTCAGGTGCGCAATCGCCGCTTTCGAGGCGTGGTAGTGAGCGTCCTGGCCATGAGTAATTGTGATACCGGCTTGGGATCCGATGTTGACGATCGGGCCGCCCCCGGCCGCTCGCATTGGCCCGAGCAGGCCTGCGTGCAGCGAAACACCCTCGGAGGTTGACCCCGATCACCTGGTCCCATTCCTCGAATGAAATATCGGCGAATGGTCGTCGGAAACCAGATTCTGGCGTTGTTGACCAGCGCCTCGACGCTGCTGTGGACCGACACGATACCGGAGAACAGCTTGGCGACGTCGTCCGCGGCCAACACTGGTCGGTCTGCTCGTACTGGACGCGCAGAGTTTCCGTCGCGGATTCCTGAAGATCGACAGCGATCATTGTCGCTCCGTCGTGCGCGAAGGGGCACGCAATCGCTGCGCTGTCACCCCGCCCGTGACCACCGCCATACGGTCATTTTCCGATCCTCGAGGTTTGTCGCAAGAGACGTCGTTTACTGCGTCGTGCTGTCTTGCAGAATCAGATCCGCGGCTCGTTCGGCGACCATGATGACAGGTGCATTTGTATTGCCGCTCGTGATGGTCGGAAAGATCGACGCGTCGACGACGCGTAACCCCTGTAAGCCGCGGACCCGAAGCTGTGGGTCAACGACAGAGCTGCCGTCCGAGCCCATTCGGCAAGTCCCGGTCGGGTGGTACGCGTGGAACGCGTGGGTGCGCAGGTATGCGGCCCATTGTTCGTCGGTCTGCACATCGTCGGAGGGAAGCTGCTCGGTGACGGCCCTCGCCTTCATCACCGGCGTGTGGAAGATCTCGCGCGCCTGACGGCAAGCGGCGATGAGGGCTGTCATGTCGTGACCGCTCACGAGCTCGTGTCCGATCGCAGGTGTCGCCGATGGATCGCTCGACGCCAGCCTCACGGTTCCTCGCCCCACGGGGTGCACGAAGCTCGGGTACACCATCAGACCGTGGGGGCGGACTTTTACATCGTGGATGTCGTGCCGAGTGCCGTCCCCGTCTGCCTCGGCCTTGAACGACATGCCGATGGGCATCAAGATGATCTCGACCTCGGTCGGCAGTGCACCCGCGATCTGCGAAAACACCACCGCTGCGCCGCCTGCGACAGTGAGGGCGCCTCGGCCTCGGATGGCAAAGTCGACCGCGTGCTTGAGGGCTCGCAACGGTTTGAGCTCCTCGGCGAGAGTGCCTGCCGTCGTGCCGTACATCATCATGCCGTACGCGTGTTCTTGGAGGTTTGTCCCGACGGCCGGTGCGTCGACACAGACTTCTATGTTGTGATCGCGCAAATGGTCTGCTGGCCCGACGCCCGAGAGCATCAACAACTTCGGGGATACCAAGGCCCCGGCGCTCAGGATCACTTCTGCATCGGCGCACGCAAAAACGCGCCGGCCTTCGTGTCGATATTCGACGCCCACTGCGCGCTGCCCTTCGATGCGTATTCGAGTGGCGAGCGCGCTGGTCCGGATGGTTAGGTTGGATCGCCGCCGGGCAGGTGCCAGGTATCCCCGTGCGGCGCTGCTGCGGAATCCGCGACGTTGAGAGACCTGCGCCATCGAGACACCCTGTTGACGCTCGCCGTTGTAGTCGGGGTTCGGCACGTGTCCCGCCGCTTTGGCCGCGTCGAGGAAGTCCTCGATGACCTCGAGTTTAATAGAGACGCGCTTTACTCCGATGGGGCCGCTGCGACCTCGGTGCAGGCTCGGTTCGTCGGCGAAGGTTTCAGCCCGCTCGAAGTACGGGAGGACATCTTGGTAGCCCCAGCCGACGCAGCCTTGGTCTCGCCAGCCATCGAAATCCGAGGGCTCTCCTCGCACCCAGAACATCATGTTGATGGAGCTACCTCCGCCGAGCACCTTTCCGGCAACCCACGAATCGACCATTCCACCGCGGGAGGCGTCGGGTGCCCCGACATAGCGCCAGTCGTAGCGCGCGGGGAGCTTGGCAATTCCAGCTGGGATGCGAATGAGCGGGTGGCGATCCCAACCCCCGGCCTCGAGGAGCAACACGCGGACAGCGGGATCTGCCGAAAGTCGGTTGGCAAGCACACACCCGGCCGAACCGCCCCCCACAATGACGTAGTCCCATTTGTTCTCGGGATTGATTTTACGTGCCTTCACTCGGCATCCCATGTGTTCTGTTCGAGCCTCACGGCGTCAGTACCACGGGAAGACGGGTCACCCCGCGTAGCTGTTGCGCTGGGCCGCGCACGACTTCAGATTCGTCGATCTCGTAGTCAGGGAACCGGGCCAGCAGCTCCTCAAACGCGACTCGTGCCTCCAGGCGGGCGAGTGCGGCACCCAGGCAGCGGTGAACCCCGAAGCCGGACACGATTGGACGCTCGATGACGCGGTGCATGTCGAAGAGTTCGGGGGCTGTGTAGTGACGTTCGTCGTGGTTAGCGGAACCCATGATGAGCATGACCCTCGAGTCCTTAGGGATGGTGGTTCCATGGAGCTCCACGTCGCGCGTGGTCCACCGCCCCTCAAGCGGTGCCGGGTTGTCCCAGCGGAGCATCTCCTCGACGGCCACCGGGGTAAGGCTTGGGTCGTGGGTGAGCTGCGCCCGTCCCGCCGCGTGTCAGCTGGCATTGAACGCCAGGCGGGCAGCGCGGCACGAGCGGCTTGGACGGCCCTGTCGATCTCCGGTGGGCCGGCGAGCGGGATGGGCGGGTGCGGGGGGCCCGGTGCTCGGGTTGATGTGAACGAACTCGCCGCCGCTGGCTGCCTCTATCCACTCGTCGCCGATCAGCAGGCGGCCGGGACGGAGAAGCTCCTCCGCCTGCGCCATCGTCATGGTCATGGCGCTGAAGCCTCCCGAAACTTCTTCAGCAACTCCGTTTGGCGCTCCTGCGCCTCCTTGAGGTGTGATTCCTTCACTAGGTCGTAGCCCCGGATGTGCTCGGGGACAGATGCGACCTCGACGGCGAGCTCGAGGGTCTCGCCGTCCAACCCCACGAGGAGCTCGTCTATCGTTGCTTCGTACTCTCCGATGAGTGCCCGCTCCTGTCGGCGGTGAGCGGTCCGCCCGAAGATGTCAAGCGGTGTACCGCGCAGCCTCTTGCCCTTGGCCAGCAGCGCGAAACCTTTGCGCATGGAGGGGCCGAAGGTGCGCTTCTTCGCCCGACCGGTATCGGGATCGCGCCGGTTAAGGATCTGTGGGGCGAGGTTGAATTCGACCCGTAGATCCCCCTCGAACTGCTCTTCGAGGTTCTGCCAGAACCCTGGGTCACCCATCAGGCGGGCGACTTCGTACTCGTCCTTGTACGCCATCAGCTTGTAGAGGTATCGAGCGACCGCCTTGGCCAGGGCGTCGCTGCCAGGCACTCGTTCGGCCTCGACCGCTCGCACTTTCTCGACGGCCGTCCGGTAGCGTTCGGCGTACGCTGCGTCCTGGTACTCGGTCAGGTCGGCGACTCTCCCGGCCACCAACTCATCGATGGATTGCTCCGCCACGGGCTCGTCGAGCACATCGTGCACTGTGGATGTGGCGATAGCCCGCACGGCCTCGAGGTCGCTCGCGGCGAGACGCCCCCAGGTGAATGCCCGTATGTTGGCGTCCACCGCCACGCCGTTGAGCCCGATGGCCCGTTCGAGCGCTTCCAAGCTCACTGGCAGCAGCCCCAGCTGGCAAGCGAAGCCGAGCAGCATGATGTTGGTGTAGACCGAGTCCCCGGTAAGCGCTTCGGCGAATTCGGAGGCGGGGATGAATGCCCCGGCTCCGCCTGCGGCGCGCTCGAGGGACTTGCGCATCCGTGTCGAGCTGAGGTCGAGGTCGGGGTTTCGGGCGAAGTCGGCGGTGGGCGCCACGTGGTCGTTGATCACGAGCGCTGTCCTGTTCGCCGCGATCTTGCTTATGCATTCCTGGTTCGACGCGACCACGATGTCGGCGCCGATCACGACGTTGGCCCCGCCGGCCTCGATCCGGGTGGCATGTACCTCGTCGGGCCGGTCGTAGACCCGCACGTGACTGGTGACCGGGCCATTCTTCTGGGCGAGTCCAGCGACATCAAGCACCGTTACGCCCTTGCCCTCAAGGTGGGCTGCCATGCCCACCAGGGCTCCCGTGGTCACGATACCGGTGCCGCCGATACCGGCCAGCAGCACGCTGTAGGGCGTATCGGACGCGGCTACGGCGGGATTGGTGAGGGATGCAACGGCTGCGCCGGGCAGTGGCGGGAGGGCCGCCGCCGACGACCGCAGCCTCGCCCCCTTCACCGTGACGAAGCTGGGGCAATACCCGAGCAGACACGAGTAGTCCTTGTTGCACGAGGACTGATTGATGCGACGCTTTCGACCGAACTCCGTCTCCACCGGCTCGACCGAAATGCAGTTGGACTGCACGCTGCAGTCACCGCAGCCCTCGCACACCCGTTCGTTGATCACCACACGCAAGTCAGGATCGGGATAGTTACCCCGCTTACGCTTACGGCGCTTTTCCGCCGCGCACTCCTGCTCGTAGACGATCACCGTGGTGCCCGGGATCTCCCGCAACTCGCGCTGGATCCCGTCGAGCTCGCTGCGATGACGCACGGCGACACCCTTCGACAGGGCATTGCCCCTCCAGCGCTTGGGATCGTCGGACACTATGACCACCTTCACCGCGCCCTCAGCGGCGACTTGGCGGGCGATCTCCGGCGCGGTCACCTCGCCCTGGATTGCCTGCCCGCCGGTCATGGCGATTGCGCCGTTCGCCAGAATCTTGTAGGTGATGTTCACACCAGACGCGACAGCAGCTCGAATCGCGAGCAGACCCGAATGGAAGTAGGTGCCATCCCCCAGGTTCTGAAAGACGTGCGGTGTATCCAAGAATGGCGCCATGCCGATCCAGCCGGAGCCCTCCCCGCCCATCTGCGTTATGGCCACCGTTGGACGGTCGGGCATGGACATCGCCATTCCATGGCAGCCGATCCCGCCGAAAGCGAGACTTCCCTCCGGAAGGCGTGTGGAGGTGTTATGTGGGCAGCCCGAACAGAACGCCGGAAGCCGCATGAGGTCGGGCGCCGGCTGGGCGACCTGCAACGAGAGAGTCGTGCGGGGGCGGGTCCACGCCGAGGCGTCAGAGTCGTCGACCAACCCTGAGAGACGGTCCGAGATGATCTTGGCGACGGTCTCAGGTACCAATTCACCCCGGTTCGGCACCAGCGGCGCTCTGTGCTCGTCCACCTTCCCCACCAGCACGGGGCGGTTGCGGAGGTTCACCAGGAGGCGGCCCAGCTGCTCCTCGATTATCGGGCGCTTCTCCTCGATGACGAGGATTTCGTCGCAGCTCTCGGCGAACTCGAGGATCCTCGTCGGCTCGAGCGGCCAAGGCATCGCGACCTTGTAGACGGCCAGCCCGAGGTCGACCGCTCGGTCGTCATCGATCCCGAGCGCGTCGAGCGCCGCACGCACATCGAGATATGCCTTCCCGCTGGTCACGATGCCGAGCGTGCGACGGGCGCCGCCGATGACCATCCGATCAAGACCGTTCGCCCGCACGAAGGCCTGGGCCGCCGGAAGCCGGTGCTCGTACAAGAGCTGCTCGGCGACCAACCCCCCACTGCCCCGAAAGAGGTTCAGCCCGGCCGGGGGCATCGCCACCTCGGGAAACTCCAGTGAGATGCGCTCAGCGTCGATGGAGACCGATGCGCCGCTCTCGATGATGTCCGTCACGCACTTGAACCCGACCCAGCAGCCCGAGAACCGGGACAGTGCCCACCCATAGATCCCATAGTCCAGGTACTCCTGCACGCTGGCTGGATAGAGGATCGGCATCGCGCAGTGCATGAAGGCCTGGTCGCTCTGGTGGGCGGTGGTGGAGGACCGGCCACCGTGGTCGTCGCCGGCGAGGACGAGGACCCCGCCGTGAGAGGCAGCGCCCGACTGGGCGCCGTGCTTGAGCGCGTCGACCGAGCGGTCGACGCCCGGCCCCTTGCCGTACCAGATCGAGAACACCCCGTCATAGCGCATGCCGGGCATGATCGATGCGTGCTGCGAACCCCACACCGAGGTGGCGGCAAGATCCTCGTTTACGCCGGGCTGGAAGTGGATGTCATGGTCGGCGAGGAACTTCTTCGCCTGATTGAGGGCATGGTCGTACCCGCCTAGCGGCGATCCGGGATAGCCGGAGATGAACCCAGCCGTCCGGAGACCGGCGGCAGCGTCCCGCTGGTGCTGGACCAGCGGCAGGCGGACCAGTGCCTGCGTCCCAGTGACATAGACGCGTCCCGCGTTCTGTCGGTACCGGTCCTCGAGTTGATAGGCAATGTCAACGGCCACTCGCCGGTTCCTCCCCGGGATTGTCCTTCACGGCTACCTTAATCGAATATGGTTAAGGAGACCACCGCGATCCGTCCGAGGACGGGCGACTTGGAAGGAGCCCTGACTATGGGCGTCGAACTAAGCAAACCGGCACTGGATGTGGGGATCGTCGCTGCGAACTTCGAGCAGATGATGATCTTCTATCGTGACGTCCTCGGCTTCGTCGCTGAAGAACCCAGGGTCTTCCCTGAGCTCGGCACCATCCACCGGTTGGCAGTCGGAGAGAGCATCCTGCGTCTCTTCAATCCCGAGAAAGCACCACCAGCGGCGAATGGTAGCAACGACTCGATCTACTCCTGCACCGGCATCCGCTACATCACCCTGGTCATGAACAATCTCCGCGAGGTCGTCGACGCGTGCCGCGATTTCGGCGTCAACGTCCCGCGTCCGGTGAGCGAAATCCGACCCGGTGTATTCGCTACGACGATCCAGGACCCAGATGGGAACTGGATCGAGCTGCAGTCAGGGTGAAACGCCTCGAGCATCCACAGCCTACGCCAATCAATCCATATATGTAACCTGCTTACAGGGGCACGGGTCTTTGATGAATAGTTATAGAGGGAGAAGGTCCAAAATGGTAAGTAAGCCTTTATGCGTCGACGCTGACGGCCACGTCCTCGAGCCACGGAACACATGGATCGACTACATCGATCCCGCCTTCCGGGACCGGGCAATCCGTATCGCCATCGATGATCACGGCGACGAGGTGCTGCTCATTGACGGACACCCGGTGGAGGGGATGCGTAACGGGCTGGCGGGCATGGGCGGCATCAACCTCGACTTTGTCGACGCCCTCGATCGCAGCGGCAAACTGCGCTACGAGGACGGCTGCCCGCCAGGAGGCTACGACCCGGCGGCTCGCCTAGAGGTCATGGACGACGAGGGAATCGACATCGCGCTGCTGTATCCCACGCTCGGGATCTGCTGGGAGGGCTTCGTGACCGAGCCAGCTCTGGCGAGAGCCTACGCGCGGGCCTACAACCGCTACATTGTCGACTTCTGTTCGCACGACCCGGTGCGACTCGTGCCCGTTGCCCATATCTCGCTCATCGATGAGGTCGGTGCGGTGGAAGAAGTCGTGCGATCTCGGGACGCGGGTTGCCGCGCCGTCTACCTGTCGCCCGACGTGGCGTCTCGGGCTGGGCGCGGTCTCAGTGACCCGGCCTTCGACCGCTTCTGGTCCACGGTCGAGGACCTCGACATTCCGATTGGTTTCCATGTCGTGGTGCGCGATCAATCCTCCTTCCAGCGACCGATCATCGAGCGGACCGGAGGTCAAGCGCTCTTCGGTTTCGCTTTCCTGGCCATTGACGTAATGGCCGCGTTCACCGAGATGCTGGCGAGCGGCGTGTTCGAAAAGCACCCTCGGCTGCGCTGTACGGTGCTCGAGTCGGGGGCGACCTGGATCGCCGCGTGGCTCGACCGCCTGGACCACAAGTTCGAGGTCATGCGCTCGATCACCCCGACGAGCATGAAGCCGAGCGAGTACTTCTTCCGGCAATGTCTCGTTTCGGCCGACCCCGACGAGACGGTGATCGCGCCCATCATCGAAGCGGTCGGCGCGGACTACTTCGTGTGGGCGTCGGATTACCCCCACATCGATGCCAGTTTCGGCGTCGTCGGCGAGATCCGTTCGCGGCTCACGTCCCTCAGTGAAGAAGACCAGGCAAAAGTGCTTGGTCTGAATGCCCAGCGCTTCTACGGCCTCGAGGTGCCGATGAACGTTCACGCCAATGGCGGAGTCGGCATCCGATGAGCCGTCACGTCGATTCCCCGGACTTCGTCGATCCACTGGATTTCGTCGATCCTGTGCGTTTCGCACAGCACGGCTATCCGCACGCCGCGTGGACGCGGCTACGGGCCGAGGCGCCCGTGGCGTATTTCGCACCCCCTGGCTACGAGCCCTTCTGGGCGGTCACAAAGCACGCCGACGTCGTGCAGGTCGCCTCACAGCCGGTGCGTTTCTCGAACGAGCACGGCCTCGTTCTCGGCCCGCTTGGCGCACCGACCCAGCCGACGGAGATGGTCGTCACCCTCGATCCCCCGAGGCACGGGCCCTTGCGTCGGGTCGCGATGCGCCGCTTCACGCCACGCGCCATGCGCTTGCGCCACGACGAGATCGAACGCATCGCGGTCGAGGTCCTCGACGAAGCGGCGACCGGTGACAGCGCCGGTGAGTTCGACTTTGTGGAGCGCATCGCCGCGCCGCTCCCGATCGCGGTGATCTCGTGGATCCTCGGCGTACCCCGCGACGACCGGCAGCTACTGTTCCGCTGGACCAACGAGGTGATCGGAAAGGACGACCCGGAATTCCGGCGACCGGGCGAGACTCCCGACCAAACCGTGGTGCGTGCGCGTGGCGAGCTGCACGGCTACCTGAATGATCTCATCGAGCAGCGGCGGCGGGAGCCGGGCGACGACATCGTGAGCCATCTGATCAGCGCAGAGATCGACGGAAGCCCGCTCACCGAGAAGCAGCTTCTGAACTACTGCGAGCTCATCGTCGAGGCTGGCAATGAGACCACCCGCAACGCGATCAGCGGGGGACTCCTCGCCTTCTCCGAGCACCGAGGTGAATGGCAGCGGTTGGCTGAGCACCCCGAGCTACTGCCCAGCGCATCGGAGGAGATCCTGCGCTGGGTGAGTCCGATCATCCACTTCGTGCGCACGGCGACCGAGGACTGTGAGCTAAACGGCATCAGGATCAATTCAGGCGAGAAGGTGGCGCTCTTCTACGCCTCGGCGAACCGCGACGAAGAAGTGTTCGATGACCCGTTCGAGTTTCGGGTGGACCGCCGCCCGAACCCCCACGTCGCCTTCGGCTTCGGCGAGCACTTCTGCATGGGTGCCCACCTCGCCAGGGTCGAGCTCGAGACGATCTTTCGTCACCTCCTCACACGCTTCGAGTGGTTCGAGTTGACGGGCCCGGCAGAGCGTCTGAACTCAGCCGTCAACGGGGGCATCAAACACCTGCCGCTTCGCTGCCGGCTGGCGTAGCTTCCGTTGTCGATAGAGAGAGGGGTCGAAGCGTCGAGTGAGCGTGTGGTGGTCGTAACGGGGGGCGCTCGGGGGATTGGGGCGGCGATTGCTGCTCGCTTCGCCGACGATGGTTTTATCGTGATCGCCGCCGATCTTGAGCCTCCCGCTGAGGGCGATCCGCGGGTCCGCTACAAACAGGTTGACGTGTCGTCCCCGAGCGATGTCGGCGAGCTGTTCTCACGTGTCACGGAGGACCACCACGGAGTCGACGTGCTTGTGAATAACGCTGGGATCTGGTTTCGACGTCCGTTCACCGAGATCTCATTCGAGGAATGGGATCAGGTGTTCGGGGTCAATGTCCGTGGGGTGTTCCTGTGCACCCAAGCCGTCCTCGGGCCGATGCGAGCAAAGGGCGGTGGCACGATCATCAATATCGGGTCCCAAGCCGGGTTGACGGTGACGCGCGGTCAAGGCGCCCATTACCACGCCTCGAAGGCGGCAATCGCGCACCTCACCAAGGTTCTCGCCTTCGAGTTCGGGCCCATGGGGATCCGTGTGAACTGCGTCGCTCCGAGCGTCACGCCGCCCGATCCGTCACTAGTGCCGCCCACATTGGTGGCCCAGATACCTCTGGGCCGGGTCGGGGTGCCCGACGACATCGCCGGCGCATGTGCCTTTCTGGCGTCGACCGAAGCTGCCTACATCACCGGACAGACGCTGGCCATCAACGGTGGTGCCGTCGCATTCCTCTGATTGCGCGCTCAGGGCCAGCAGTTGGGTCCGGTCTAGTTCGTGCTAAGAGCCGATGTCTTCGGCCCGTTGGCGCGACGCCCGCTGTCGGAGGTCGTTCACCACAACCGATGGTGACGGGCACCATGCCACCAAACTGTCGGGCGACCCGCCGATTCACCTCGCCATGAAACGTCAAGATTCGATCCACGCCGTGAATCTCACTGCAGCAGAAGTCAGCGCGATAGGGCCTGCGCGACCACGGCAGGCAGCGGTGGAAGCCGAGGCGGTCTCAGGGGGAGTGTTCCGCGCCACTAGGTCAGGCGAGTGTGCACATCGNNGAGATGTGGTTGGGACCCACGAAGAAGGTCTCGCCGTTGAGTGCGCATGAGGCGTGCGCCAGGTAGGCGCCGGCAGGAGCAATGGCCTCGGGGGGCATGAACGCAGCAGCCTGCTCGGTGACCTCTGGAGGCATCTTCATAGCCTTGGAGTGTGCGATGGCCATCCGCGTGCCGGCACGGGGGGAGAGGCAGTTCGCCGCGATTCCGTGGGGATCTCCCGCGACGGCGACGTTGCGGGTGAGCCCGAAGATCGCGGCCTTGGCCGAGCCGTAACTCGACAGAAGATCCATCCCCAGGAACGACTCGGAGGTGGTGTTGACGATGCGCCCGGACCCAGCATCGATCAGGTGAGGCCATGCGGCCTTCGTCATGAACAACGTGCCGAAGAAATGCACGTCGAACATCGAGCGGAACTGGGCAGAAGAGAGCGTCTCGAACGATCCGGGAGCGAAGATGCCCGCGTTGTTGATGACGACGTCGAGGCGTCCGAAGGCATCCAGTGCGGTGGCCACGATCGACGCGG
>PMLV01000064.1 GCA_003160635.1 Acidimicrobiaceae bacterium
ATATGCGATCAGCCCACGCCATAACCACCCTCCATACAGTCCCTGTGGCGTGAAGAAGGATGCAACGTCGTAGTCACCTCGCTTCACCAAGTAGTAGTCGGTGAGGTTGATCGCGCTCCAAGGTATGAACACGTAGAGCAGGACGTTGAGGAAGTTGCCGAGATTGTTTACGAACTGCTTATAACCCAGCAAGGCACAGATCGTGCCGGCGGCAATGATCACCAATGAACCAACCACCCTAATTGCCAATGACCGTCGTATATCACTTACGCAGCTGATGACGCTGGCGACGGCCAACATCCCTGTATAGGAGTTTGCTACATCGGATCCGATCAAGCTCACTGCCATGATCGGCAGAGCCCAAGTTCCGGCGGCATCTCGCACGGCGGCCACCGCTGATCCCGAGCTCGGGAACAGCCCAGTGACGTAGGCACCCAGGGCGCCGCAAAAGATGGTAGGGATGGCACACCCCAGCACCACGGCCCAGAAGGTCTTGACCGCGTCGGTATTCTCCGGGAGATATCTCGAGTAGTCGGATACGTACGGCGCCCAACTCACCATCGCTATGACAAAGATCCCAAGTGCGCCCATGAAGAGAGCTGCGGATGGTGCCTGTGTTCTTGCAGCGGCTCCGGCAGGAGCTCCGTGGGCAACCGCCCGAAGGAAGACCACCAGAAAAGTCACCCCCAATACAGCGGTCATCCACCGCTGCCAGCGGTGGATCCAGTCGTAGCCGTAGATGGTGAGCGCGATCACCGGGACGATCAGAATGAGAATCCATACGGGAATGCTGATCGAAGGAACGGCAAGGTTCATGGCATCGGCCTGGATTACAAGCTGTGCCGCGAGAAACCCGAAATCCAGGACGATCGAGGCCAAGAAGACGAGCACTGCGCCGTAGAAGCCGAACTGCCCTCGACTCTGAATCATCTGGGGAACCCCGAGCTTTGGACCCTGAACAGCGTGGAAGCCCACGAGCGCAAGGCCGATGAAAGTCCCCGCCACAATCGCGATGCACGCCCAAAGCAGATCGAGACCCATGAGGACCAACACCCCGCCGAGCACCACCGGGAAGATGTTGGAGTTCAGAGCGAACCACAGTGTGAACTGATCACGGACTCGCCCGTGGCGTTCCGTGCCGGGAATTTGGTCTATGGAATGGGTCTCGATGCCTGCGAGATCAGAACGTAACTGTTGGTCTTCTTGCAACTGATTCGTCAAACCTTCCACGTACAAGACAGTGAATCATCAGCATCGCATCCCCCTGGTTTGATGTCTCTGCTGCCAGCAGGCCACCGGCGCGCCAGTCAGCCGCAGGGCCGTGGTAGTGCTAGCTGGATTGCGAAGCCGGTTCGACGTGCCAAGCTGGGAAGATGCCATTGCGGTGCATGCTCGTCGACGACAGTGAGGACTTTCTCCGCGCCGCGTCGGCCCTGCTTGGATCGGAGGGTGTGGCAATCGTCGGACAAGCGTCTTCTGGCTCAAGAGCTCTGCAATTGGCCGCAGTCACTGAACCTGACGTCATTCTCGTCGACGTTGAACTCGGACTTGAGGATGGGTTCGAGGTTGCCCGCCACCTCCATAGAGCACACCCACCATCAAAGGTCGTATTGATCTCACTCCGAGACCAGGACGAGGAGCGGATCGAAGAGACGGGTGCTATCGGATTCCTGAGGAAGGACGTTCTCGATCGACTCGCCATCCAACATTTGCTCGATTCGTCGAAGAGCCCGAGATCGTCCCGCCGCCACACTCCTTCCCTTGTACACCCATCGGCCCGCCACGCACTCATGTTCCAAAAAGAGGTTGCTCTCAGACGCGTAGCGACGATGGTCGCTCACCAGGTCGCCGTCAGCGAAATCGTTGAAGCCGTGAGCGACGAGCTGACCCAGATCCTCGGGCTCTCCGTAACCGTAGTCATTGAGCCTCCGGGCTCAACTGATCCGTCTGGAACTGACACCACGACACAGTTGACGGCAAGTGGAGCTGGGAGAACTCGGGTCGTCGTCGACGCTGAGGTCTGGGGTTCTATTGTCGTCGAACCGAAGGCAAACACGTTGAGTTCGCCAGACATCCAGTTGGCAGAACTCTTAGATGAGTTCGCCTCTCTCATTGCTAAGGCGGTCGCCAATGAGCGGCACGAGACTGAGTCGCGGGAGCTTGTACAACAGCAGTCCGCTCTACGCGACATCGCCACTCTGGTCGCGCAGAATGCTGGGCCCGAGACGATCTTCGAAGCCATCGTTGAAGGAGCATCACAGCTCCTCGGCGGCATCAGCTTCATTCGACTCTTTCGATTCGATATGTCGACGGGGATACTGACTGACGTTTCACGTCACACACCTGATGAGATTCGCAACCACGTGGGGGCGGGCGCGCAATTCAAGACCGACGAGTCGCCGCTCGCCGGGTTGATCGTCAGGACCGGTCAGCCTGCTCGAATAGAGGACTGGAGCACCGTTCCCGGTGAGCTCGCTGAGAGACATCTCCAGGATGGCTTTGGGCCGGCCATGGGAGTCCCGATCACAGTCGACGGGGTCATCTGGGGTGCAATTACCGCATACAACATGCACGACGGGACCCTTCCGATGGGTAGCGAGAGTCGCCTCGTCGAGTTTTCGCAGCTCATGGCTACCGCAATATCTAACGTCCAGGCGCGAGACAACCTGCGGGACCTAGCTGAATGGCAGGGAGCGCTGGGAC
>PMLV01000318.1 GCA_003160635.1 Acidimicrobiaceae bacterium
AGGATCGGCTCGCATCAATCTTCGTCTTAGAATTGTTACGTTCGTGCGCGAGAATAAACCAATCATCAAGACGCATCGTCATGTACGATATAGCACCCAACGCGGTATGCACCAAAGATCGGCCACCCCACGGTATCCCAGCATCAGTCAGATTGGGCTGGCTTTCCAGATGAAACAGCCGGAAGCTCGCGTCGAGCGGCTAGAAATGCTGGCCGAAGAATTGAAGCGGCGCGTGGGGACTCGCACTCCACTGACGTCCTGGACGAGGACGGCGACAACTGACACACACCCGCCTGCTAGGCGAACACCGGCAACTGAGAGGGCTTCGCCCCTCCCTCGTCGCATTGTGGCCAGCGCACGATCGCGCCATGACTCTCAGGCTGGAGTCGCTAACTCCACAGGATGGCGGCAGCCAGGAGCGCCAGACCCGCCGAAATCAGCACGGCATAGAAGGTCCGTGTCATCGCGGCAGCTACAGCGGCCACGATGAACACAATCAGTGCGATGAGCGCCATTAGCTGCTCGGTGTTGGCGCTTGGGGTGACGATGGTGGCGAGGAGGTGCATTCTCCTGTTCTACTTCACTTCGGCTTCCCATGCTCGGGATGTTCGCCGTGATGCAAAATCCCACCTCGAAACCAAATCTTCGTGGCGACGATGGACCGTGAGAGTGAAAGGCTTGATTGGGAGTAGCCCGACCAAATACGGATTGGCGAGCGAGGCGGCTCCGGGCCTGCATTCGTCGCGACGAGACTTTAGTTCCGACGCCGCCGTGTGCTTGGGCCGCTTCGTTACCGCCCGGGCGATTTGCTTGCTGTCGATACAGACGTTGACGTTGTTCTGGATGACGCCTGACCCAGCGGGCCGTCCGGACCATCAGCACGTGGAACGCGGCGGTCGCCGGGGCACGGCTGGCGCTGGTGGCAATCTTGTGCAGACCAGCTCGGTATCTACACGCTGGCCAACGAGCTGATCGACCTCGGGGCCGTACCGGGTCTCGCGACACCTGGGCGCAAGGTGTTGACCTTAGTCCAGGCCATGGTGGCCGGCGCGGAGCGCATCGACGACTGTGACGTGTTGCGCTCTGGGCGATGGGGCGCGTCCTTCATCTACCCCGCCGCTCATTTTTACCCGCCGCTCCTTACCCCACGGCTCGGCGATCAATCACTGCGGGCGCCGGCGCAGAGCGGGGGAGGCCTGTTTTGCTCACGGTGCCTTTGGGTAAGTGAGGTTCTAGAAACAATCGGAGGATGACATGGGCGCAATTGACAAAGCGAAGGACAAGGCACAAGTAGCCAAAGGCAAAATCAAGGAGGCGACTGGCAAGGCGACACATAACCGCTCTCTGGAGGCCAAAGGCAAGGGCGGCAAGGTTTCGGGCAACTTGAAGCAAGCTGGAGAAAAGGTCAAAGACGCGGTCAAGAAATAGGCCTACGGGGCATTCCAGGTGATGGAGCGCGCAGAGCGAGGAGTCGGTCGGTCGCAGAGCAGAATTTCCTCCGTCTCCGTCATTGTCTCAAGAGCTATCCAAAATTGTACCGACTGTAGAGGGTTAAATCGAGGAACACCGGACATGCTTCGAATCCTGGGTATCAACAGATTGCCAGCGCAATGACGCTGAGCGCGTTCGCCCCCAACTGCTCGCTCAAGTCTTCGGCGGAGGTCTCGAGCACTGACAAGATCATCGGAGAGGTCCTTTCGGCGCTTGAGTCTCCACGGCGTCTCGTCGAGTGAGACGGTGCGAGTTGCCGGCCGCAACATCCGACCAGGCGTTACTCCTGACGAGGGCGACGGTAGACGAGTGGCCAGAAATGCGCCAGCAGATTCTCGATGCAGACATCTTTGTACTGGGCACACCGATCTGGATGGGTCACCCCTCCAGGGCATGCCCAGCGCGTGCTCGAAAGTCTCGACGCCTCCTTGGGCGAGACCGATCCGGACGGTCGCATGGTGTCAGTTGAACGGTGACGATCGGAAGTAGATTCTTCTCGTAGGCGCGCTTTCCGCAGCTGATCAGGAGGCTCATGATTTTTCGGTCGCCGGGAGTCCGAATCGGACTCGTGGCGATCCTGGGGGCCTCTGTTGCCTGGACATCGTTGTTTTCGTTGGCGATGGCAACCACAGCCGCCGGCGCGTCCCCTGGCCATGAAGCCTCCACCTCGATTCCCCTGCGCTATGCGCCCAACGGTCCAACTCCAACGTCATCGACAACGCTGCCCACCGGACCAGGGGTCTCGTACTACCTCTCGCTCGGCGATTCGGTCGGAATGTGGGACGGAACCGGGTCGTTCCCGTACTTGCTGGCCAACCGCTACTCACACTCCTCGGTGCCGGGCCTCCGCCTTGTCGACATGTCCTGTTCTGGGGAAACGACCGAATCGATGGTGAAGGGCTCGACGTGTGCCCGAGGAGGATCCCAGTACGACAACGCCGTCTCATTCCTGACTGCCCACCGTGGTCACATCGCTCTCATCACCATCAGTATCGGCGGAAACGACGTCCTGCCGTGCATGAGTCAGGCTAATGCTGGATCGTGTTTCGAAAACGGCCTATCGAAGGTGAAAGCCAATATTTCAAGGATTGTGGCTGGGCTCCGTGCCGCCGCCGGCCCCCATGTGCCAATCGTCGGTATGAACGTCTACGACCCGTTGCTCGGCGATTGGCTATCTCCGGGCCCTGGTCGATCGCTAACGGTTGCCGCTGTCGCGGGGGTTGGCCTGCTGGATAGAACCATGGGTCAGGCCTATCGGGCGGAGGCGGATCCGGTGGCGGATGTACAAGGCGCGTTCCACTCGACCGACCTCACGCATTTCGTGAAGTCGGCGTGGGGTCGCGTACCTGTGGCAGTAGCGAGCGCCTGCACTTTGCTCGACATCGTGTGCCACCGAGGATCGATTGTCGGCTATGGCGATGACCCGAACCATACCGGAGCGGCAGTCGTTGCCCGTGCCTTCGAGAAGGCGATCGGTCGGTTGCGCGCGCCAGGGCCGGCCACCTAGGGGTCCAATTGTAGGTCGCGCAATATGGAGCTCAGCTGGGGGTCACCGATGTCTTCGTGTCGAATCCTGTGCGGGTGACCGACGCTCCTCGGGCGGCGCGCGCTGGTCGTGGCCGTAACGGGATGCCCGTACAAGAACGCCAGATCACCCCAATGCAACGCAAGAATATGGAACTACTATTAATGGAATCCCCGCCCGCTCGGCAAGGCCTCTGGCCGCGGTGTTGTTCGTCGGCCACAGGTCTGAACGATCCCAGAAGCCGGACAGCTTGTCGCAATGTACAGGTGCCGCAGGGCGTTCGGCTTGGGTGAATCATCGGCAGCAGCGCGGAGGTCGACGGCTGGAGCGGAGAGTCAGAGTCCTGTTCGCGAGAGGAAGCAACTCATGCGGTAGGACCGTGAAGGCGCGCGACGAGTCCGGCGACGGGGGCACCCCTCGGCTAACGACCGTGTGGTTGGCTGCATCGAGTTACGAGGCGAAGGGGTCACTTGGCTCCCGACGCCGACCTCACTCCGCTCGTAGCACTAGCGCCGCTTTGGTTCGCGCAGCTATACGTCCTGGGAAGAAAGCGATGATATTCGTGAGTACGAGTGCGCCGAGTATAACGAACACGATGGACAGCGCCGGAATCGTAGGTTCGGGAACGGCATAAATCTCGCGAGCAAAGAGCGTCCAAAGCCAACGCCCGAGCACGACGCCGAGCGGTGTTCCGACGATCGTGCCGATAGCGGCAATGATTGAGGCTTGCCATGCAATGGTGGCCGCGAGTTGTCGCTTGGAGAAGCCGAGCATCTTCAACAACGCGAGGTCCCTTCTCCGGCGACGAACTGACGCGATAAGAATGAGACCGAGGGCGACAATTGTCCCGGCAGCGAGCCCAGATACGAGAACCGCTGGTGTGGTACCTATGGAGCGGTAGTTCACGATCTCCGCGGGATGCTGAACGGGCAACACCACGATCGTGCCACCGCCCTGGCCGTTCGGAACGGCTGCGAGCGCCTTTGTCCCAACGCGAGCTATCCGTTGCATCGAGGCGAGGCCCGTCGCCGTACTTACTCCGGATCGCATCTTGACAACGACGATAGATGGCCCATTTAGGGTCGGATCGGGTTGCGTAAGTGCCCGCTTCATGGCAACAGGTTCAATCCCCGTCGAGAGCACTGCTCCGGTCCCCATCGAGGGGTGCAAGCTCCCCGATTGTCCGATCGCGGGCATGGTCGCTGTTCCAACGATTACAAGTGGCGTTGGCGCGATGTACACCGGGAAGTCCTTTGGCGATCCGTAGGACACCAATACGGTGTCTCCGACGCGCTTATGCAACTGCGCGAGTGTGGCGGGTCCCAGCACTATCTGGTTGTTCGCATCGAGTGCGTGTCCGGTCAGGATCGGCGGAGTCAACTGTGCGTGGGGGCTTCCGGTAATTATCGGCACGGTTTGGCCGTCGATCTCCGCTTGGCTAGTAGTCCCAAAGCTGGTCCACGCGGCAACGTTCGGGTCGTGACTGAGGAGAGCACGAGCCTGTGGCGGAATGTTTCCGCCCTGCTCTTGTTCGAGAGCGTAGGTCCAGTTCCATCCGTACAGGGCGGGATGGGAGACGAGGGTTTGCAGACTGCTGCCAAAGGTGAGCGTGGCGACGACCATGAGCACAGCGAGCGCCGCGCCGCAGAGGGCCGAGCGGACCGGCACTGCAGTTCGACCGCGCCCTGGGTCAACGGCGAAGCCAATCCCCACGGTTGCTGTGGGCGGCAGCCCCGAGGATGCGGCGACGCGTGCCATCGTCGAACCCGACCTGACCCTCCGCATTTCCCGGCGTGCGAGGCGGTCCGGCGATCGCCAGTAGGCCTGTGCCAAGGTCAGCGCTCCGAGCCCGAATATAAGAACAAGAAGTCCAATACCGAGCACTTCCCAGTCAAAGACAGTGCCAGGTGACGGATCAACCTCGCGCACCGCTCCGATCGGAGCAAGCGGCGAAAGCCCGACGGCTACGGCCGCGGCGAGAAATGAACCAAGAAACAAAGCGCCGAGAACACCGATCAAGTCATCAGCCGCAATCATCGTTGGGTTGGCACCTAAAGCGCGCAGCACGTCGAGGTCCTGGTCGTTTGTGTGCAGTTGTCGCCCGATTGCTTGACTTGCAATGACCAGCGCAGCCAGGGCCACAATGGCTCCAAAGACTCCGATGGCGATGGTTTCCGGCTTGATTGCCCGCTCCACTTGTCCTTCGGCGACTGATGGCAAGTAGAAGTTGTAGGTCGTGCCAGTCGGAAAAAGCTTGATGACCTCCCGCTCTAAGGACGCGACATCGTGATCCCCGTGATCAAGTTGGAGCCCGTAGAGGAAGTAGGGGTAGAACTCCTCGCCTGCGATGAGCGACCGGGTGAGCGCAGGAGTAAACAGCGCGTAGGAGGCGAAATGATCGACATCATCATGGACCACCGCGTCATTGTTAAACACGACGATCCCCACGAGCTTGGCGTTGAACCGGCGGTGCGGCTTGCTCGTAGGTGGGCCCCCCGATGAACTACCCGATGATGAACTTGCCTGCGCAATGGTGTATGCACCGAAAGGAATAGTCTGGCCGACATGCCATCCAACCGCTTGTGCGGTCTTTTCATCGGTGACGAATTCGTCCTCCCGATTCGGATTGGCCATCCGGCCTTGGACGACGGTGACACGGTCCTGCCTGAAGAACAGGCCATCCGCGCTCCCGATCGTCTGCGCCGTACCGGTAGCGAAATTGCCCGAGCTTGCAGCAAGACCATTTGGCTGGAGAGGAGCAAGAAGGAGATCGACATATTCTGCGACCTGTTTGACATGAGGCAGGTGAGCGAATCCATTTGCCAGAGCCGGAGTAAGGCCCGTGCTTGGGACATAGGGGGAGACGACGAGGTCGGATGGGTTGGTGTTGGCAAGATAGGTCGGATAGAACGACTGGGTCCGCCGGGCACCAGATATCGCGCCCATTGCCAAACCGCCAAGGATGGCAACGAGCAGGACGACGGCGAGATATCCGCCCCACCTGCGACCAAATGCTGCTCGGAAGCGGTACCAGGCGACTCGAAAAAGAACCTGGTTCACGGTGACGCCCTACGGCGCATACGCAGCCTCATGCCGTCAATCCCCGATACGCTCCGTCGGTGCCTCGTCCAGCTAGTATGACCAGAGCGGAGCGATCAACCAAGGTGGTCAGCAGGTGGGTGTCGGTCGTGGTAATACCACCACCCCCGTCTACGGTTCCGCAGTGGCGATCCACGCCGTGTGGAAATGGGCACCGGCGCGACAGCCGTGGCTTTCCCCATGAGTCTTGGGAGGCGCATGAACGACGTGAGCACCGAGCCCGCCGCACCAACTCTCAACGTCCCGTAGAGGATCGGCATACGGTGATCAGTCGGTGTCGATCGTGCAGGGTCGAAATGACCCGCACAGCGTTCGCCCAACGGGAAAGGCTTGTTAGGTGGAAGTCGGCGTGCGGAGATGCACCGCTCTCGACAAGTAGCAACTTCGTCGTAGAACCTCGAAGTCGTGTCGCGAGACCACCGCACCGGTGCTCCTGACCGTCACTCGATAGCCATCGCATCCTTCCACTGGGCCCCAACCGAAGCGTGCAGACCAGCGTATCTGGTGGTGGTACCTCTAGTGATGTCTGTGTGGTTAGCCACCTCGACGACCCTGAGTGCAATCAGACACACTCTGTGTAGATGCAAGACCATTGGGAAGTGCGGGCAGTTCATGAGTCAAGGACCGAAATGGAATCAATGACTAATGAAGTCGCCAATAGATGCTTCGCAGGGTACCGAGATGGGTTCGCTGTCTCATGAAGATCGCCTCAGCCTTTCTCTGTGAGGAAAAGGATGTGACTGAGGGAAAGTTGCTGGATGTCGGAATCACGAACGTGTCCGCCCCGAGCTACCCAGCTCCGCTGAGGAAACCGCTGGTTCTCATCGTTGTGCTCGAAACGGCTGACATCGATAAGGAGTTCGAAATCCACGCGGGCGTAAGGACTGGCGAAACGACGACATTCGAATGCGTTGTCGATCTGAAAAACCTCGCCTACTCCGCACGACCAACCGAAATGCCAGCGTGGCACGTGCGGATAGTTCCCAAAGATCAATTGCACTTTCCGTCAGCTGGGGCTCACTCCATAGTGTTTGTCAACGAGGGTGTCGAGCTCTACAGAATCAGGCTATGGGCTGAATTGGATCACCTGGAGGATCACTAACTCTGGAACCATATGATCGCAGATCAGATGACGCAAGGTTACATGTCAAGGCGGGCGGATGCTTGACTCGGTCACGAGACGGATCTGAGCACCAGGCGCCAAAGCCAAAACAATCGCCTTGTTGCTACGGTCGAGACTGTGCGGAGGCGAACGGCGCGTTCTGAGACGCCTGATGTGTCGCCGTCCCTCGGCGCCCTTGAGAAAGCGGCCGAGATGGCGGGTCCGCTCGCAACCGTCGACACGGTTCGTCCACTCCTTGGTGGAACCCACGCACGCACCTATCTCGTCCAGACCGCGAATCCGGGGCTTGACATGGTCCTTCGCGAGTTTCCCGTCGGTGATGAAGCCGGTTTGCGCGAAGCACACGTGCTCTTGGCGCTCGACGGCTTGGACGGCTTCGCCCCCCGATTGCTTGCGAGCGACTTGGACGGGACCGTGGTCCAATCACCCGTCGGTCCTGATCTCGCGTCTGGCTGGACGCGCCGACATCACCCCGACCGATTCGACGGAGTGGGCCGCCCAGCTCGGCCGTGCCCTTGCCCGCGTCCACGCAACCCCGGCTCGCGGGCTTGCTTCCCTTCATCGTGTCTTCGACCGGCCAGGGGGATCTCTTGCGGCCATCACGGGCCCAGCTGCCCCCGTCGTAGCCGCCCACTGGGCCCGTATCGTCAGTGAACCGACAGTCTTGACGCACTCCGACTTCTGGTCTGGGAACGTCATCTGGAACGCTGGCGCTCTATCGGGTGTCGTTGACTGGTCCGGCGGGGCGCTTGGCCCAGCCGGCTTCGATCTCGGTTGGTGTCGCCTCGACCTCATCTTGCTCTATGACCAAAGCGTCGCCGATGTCTTCCTGGCCGCGTACGAGGCTGCGGCCGGCTCTGCTGTATCCGACACACGGCTCTGGGACCTCTGGGCGGTCGCACGAGCTCACGACAACGTTGAGACCTGGGTGCCGAACTATCGAGACCTCGGTCGCGTCGACCTCACCGCCCTTGATCTCCGCCGTCGCCTCGCCGCGTGGGAGAAGCACCTCCTCGTGCAGCGCTAGTCGATCGCTGAGCGGCGAACGGCGATCACATCGTCGTGAACGATGATGTAGATGCGACACCCTTGTCAGCTCGTTTGCGGTGCCACCGCCGTCCATTCCGCTCCACCGTCACGGGTCCTCCACAGAGTTACTACCTCATTGGTGTCGCCGCCTTCGCCGAGAACGACGCCATCGGATCTATTGAAGAAGATGACGAGTTGAGTCCCCGCCGAGGTGTCGCCAATGAGGGGCTGTACAGCTTGCCAGTGCGCTCCTCCGTCATGGCTCACTAGGAGTGAGCTGCGGTCACCATAGAGAAAGACGGTATCTGCCGACACCGCGTCGATCCCTCCCAGGTAGCCCGAGTTGAGTGTGTCACAACTCGACCCCGGCGCCGACGCCGACGCCGAATCGATAAAAGGACAGGACAATTGAACGGTCCAAGTGATTCCGCCGTCGGTTGAGCGAATGGCTGACTTCGCTTGGTTGCCTGCTCCAGGTTCACCCGCACATACAGCTAGAAGTGTTCCATCGGGCGCGGCCGAGAGGGCGATGGACGAAGCGTCACTCACCGCACAGGGGATCGACCGGTCCGACCACGATGTCCCACCGTCTGCGGTGAACCACAGCGAGGCGGCGTTGGCCTGACCCTGGGGGTTGCCAATGGCATTCGACAACAGGTAGGCGGACGACTGGCCTACGCGCACCAGCCATGTCTGGGCGTGCGCTCCGACGTAGGAATTGCCGACCGCATTGGCGGGAGTAGATGTCGAGGGTGACCAGGAGCGTCCACCGTTCGTCGACTCGAACAGTCGCAGGGGACACGTCCGCGACGTAGAGGACTGCGGGCATTGCGACTCCACCATCCAGACCGACAAACCGAGCGCCTCCACGCTCAGAACGGTTCCGTGCTGGGTGCCTTTCGCCCACGTCTTGCCGCTGTCGTGCGTGACCATCAGGTCCGGACCATAGAGAAACCCGTCGCCGTGATCATCGAAGGCCAGGGTTCCCACAGAGGGTCCATCGGCACACGTCCACGATGTGACCGAGACCAATGGACCGAATGTGGCCCCCCCGTTAGTTGTCGGTCCGACCAGGTCCTGGCAGATTACAGCTCCCTGCCTGGTGAACACCCCGTACCCCAGCGCCGGACTGAAGAAGGCGATCGCTGTGAGCGACTCGCTCGCCGACACCGGGGTGCTGGTCGAGGTTGTCGACGGGGGGGTGGTGGTTGTCCGATGGGGTGCCGGCGGAGCTACTGACGAAGGCGACGCCGAGCAGCCCGCCATCAGGAAGACGGGGATTGCTGCGAGAGCCGCAGCGGTAAATAGACGAGTTTGCATGATCATCTCACGCACGTACGGCCCAGCTCGTTGCCACAACTTCGATTCCGCCGGTTACGTCGAAGTAGGTTGCACCGGGGCCCTCCGTTTGGCGGCGCCGGATTGTCGCCAGGGAATCCCGTAGCGGGATCGTTCAGGAAACAGCGCTTCGCGACGAGTTCCATCAAAGCGGATCGACTCCTCAGCAGATAAGTTCAACAAAGAGATCTTGGGACGGCCCTTTGTCCCCGGCATGGCTACCGCCTCGCACCTTAGGCGCAACCTCTTTGTGCCCAACTCGCTCAACCACTGAAGGCTGCCGGGCGAGGCTGCGGCGTTCCCGCAAGCCGAACGGCATGCGAGACGGTCCGGCTCACTTTTCGGTCAATGCCCGGGTGCCCGCATCGGATCTCATATTCAAACTTCGGGCGGCGTCATCCAGGGCCCGAATGCGGGCTCCAATTCCGCTAAGCGGAGCCAGGTACGACCAGGCTATAAACAGGAGCGCTCGGTGAGCTTTGCGCGGTCGCTCCAAGCGCTACACATACATTGGCGGACGGGCACGCGATCAAGCCGATACTGAGGTAAGACTGCCCGTCATAATTCGGTGCATCAGTCGGAACACTAAAGGTGACCTTCGACCAGGTTGACCCGCCATCGGTCGTCCCGAGCAGGACGGACGATCCCCCGTTGTGGACGTTGCCGATCTGCTGGGGAACAGCGTCGGATCCGGCGGCCCAGCATTCGTTGTCCGTCGGGCATGACAGACCAACAAGCTGTGGTTGCGGCACGTCAGCAGGTAAGGGGTCGGGCGTCCACGTAAGACCGCCGTTACTGGACGACGCGATATCGCTGATCACGGTTTGGCCGCCTGGGTTGCAGGAGAAGCCGGAATTTGACTGTGCATTCTTTTGGATTTCGCTCGTCGCGACTTGCGATTCGAATTGCGAGATGGACTGCACTGCAGGACTTGGCACGGTCGTCGGAGCCTGCGTGGTGGTCGTACTGGCCCCTGGTTGCGGCAACGACGCGCACTGCGGGGGGTTTGCGACGGTTATGGCGATGTTGCCGGCAACCGAACAATGGAGCGCGTCGGCGCAGGACAGTTGCGACCAATAGCTGACGCCGAAGCCACTTGGGAGATTCCCCGCCACCCAGTTACGACCGCCATCCTCCGTCCTCGCCACAACCCCGGCGGTCAAATCGTTCACCCCAAGGGCGTCGCTGGTGCCGACAGCAGTGCAATCGAGGCTGGAGCTGCACGCAAGCGCCTGCATCGAGTCTCCGGCAAGGATCGGCGCGTCGACGAAGGTGGTTCCTCCATCGCTCGTGGAGAGGAACGTCGCATTAGTAGGTATTCTGTCCGAATCGGCATGCACGGCGGCAAGACCAGCGCAAGACTCGGGCGACGGACACGAAAGCGTATAGAGGCTGCCATCCCCGGCCGGCAACGGAATGATGACGAACGAGTGCCCGCCGTCACTGGTCGAGACAAGGACTGATTGACCTTTGTAGGTGCCTCCCGCCGCGCACTCGGCGATTCCGCCACATGCGAGCGGACTCGTCGGGTGGAAGCCCTGTGGCATCGGAAGTACCGACCAGGTCGAGCCGACGTCCGTGCTTGCATAGAATGATACAGAGAGCAACGGCGCGTTGCCGTTGGCTGACGCGTAGTGACCGCTCATCACATAGCAGGTCGACGTGCTCGGGCACACAAGATATCCCGAGGGCGGCCCCAAGAGGCTCTGCTGCCACCTACCGCTCAGCACGTCATCGACGAGCGTCCAAGTTCCGCTCCGTTGGTGGGCGGCACCCCCCTTGAGTGCAACGGACAGTGGCCGAGCGGCCTGCCACGGCGTCGTGATCGAACCCTTGGGCGGGGTCGTGATCGCACCCTTCCGTCCACCGTCTCCTGGGCCGAAGACCGTCAGGCCGATGACGAGCAGGATCACAGCGGCCATGGCAAACGCCATGGACGGTCGACGATAGCGGGGGTGGGTGTGAAGTCGAAGTGGACTCGCGTAGGTATCCCAGGAATGGCCTGCCGACTCCATATCCAGCATGATCTCTCGCCGGAGATCGTCGAAGACGCGACTGGACGAGACGACCTCGACCTTGGAGGTGTCAACTGGATCGAGTCGATGAAACGTGGCATCGAGTCTCATTGCTCTATTGCCTCCTCAGGGACAGAGCTCTTTGCGGCGCTCCCGTCTTGTATATGTTCGACAGCGCCGGGAAGTTTCTCCTCTTTTGTGAAGTTGGCCATCTCAGACCTCAGTCGAGCCCGGGCTCGATGGAGACGGATACGGGCTGCAGTAGGTGAGCAGCCAAGAACTTGGCCCATTTGCGCCGCAGTCAATCCCTCCCACGCGGCAAGCATGAGCAGTTCCCGCTCGTCGGGCGTAAGGGCGTTCAGGCAGAGCTGCATGACTACGCTCTGCTCGTCGGGTGCCTCCTCGCGGAGCTCAACACCACGAAGCTCCTCAGCCAGCCGGACGGTAGTCTCGTCTCGCCGGCGGACTCGACGGCCGTGGTTGGCAAGCACATATCTGGCCGTTACGTAGAGCCAGAGCAGACCGGCTTGGCCGGCGGGGATGTCGTCCAATCGCCTCCATGCGATCTCGAAGGTGTCGGCGACGACGTCAGCGGCATCGTCACGCGATGCAGTGCGGCGAAGTGCGTACGCGATGATGCGCGGCCGCGTCCATTCGTAGAGTGCGCAAAACCGGTCCTCTCTCGCCTCGGACATCGCACCCCTAACCAGTCTCTACACTGCTTCTGTCTTGGGCGAACCAATCGTTTCAGGATTAGACGTGGAGTACCGGATCTTTATCGACAGAAGCCCCAACAACGAACCCGTGGCGGATAGCCACCCGTGCTCGCATTCCGACGTCGTGACGCCTCTATCCCTGGTGGACAAGTGCATCTGGCGATCTGGGATTCTTGATTTGGGCATTTTGGCCATTGAGGGATCCCCTGCGGGCACCAATCTTGACCGTTCGGGAAGGTCGCCTTGGGGTGCTCCGGGAAATAGACATGTCTTGCCTGCTCGTCACAGCGTCGCCAATAGCGGAGGAGCACCGCAGTTGGTGTGGCGTGGAGTTCAATAACAGCGGCGAGCGTGGTTCAGGTCTACCTGCCACTCAGTGCGCGTCCCGATCAACTTGAAGCCGAGGGCGTCGTTGATCGCGAGCACCGGAGCGTTGGAGGATCCATTGCGGGCAGACCAGCTTTCACGGAGTAGGTCGCCGGGCTAGGTCGGCTCTCAATCCGTGACCGCCGCTCTCGGCAGCCTCCACGCCTCGGCGAGGGAACGAGCGCAGAGTGCTCGTGGATTTAGTTCGCCTTTCGCACGCGCCCTCGCAGGACCAACAATGCCAAGGACATACTCACGAGCCCGATGCCGGCCATCGCACCCATCCCTTGCCACAATGACGAGGCGACCCATCCTGTCGTGATCAGCGATCGCAATGCCCCCAGAAGATACGTCACCGGGTTGTAGGTGGCGATATCGGAAAACCATCCTGTCAGCGCGCCCTTGGGAACCACGGCGTCGGTCAAGAAAAACAGCGGGAAGAATATGACGAAGCAGGCGTTCACAGCCGCCGGACTACCCGTCTTGAGTGCCACCGCATAGGGAAACCCCGTGAATACAAGTCCCCACAGGGCGCAAAGGACGACGAAGACAACCAGACCTGGAAATCCGGTCGCGAATCGCACACCCACAATGAATCCCATGACCAATACCGGCACGCACAGAGCGACCAGCACGACGACGTCGGCCACCATCAGGCCCAGAAGAAGTGCCGAGCGGCGTACCGGGGTCATGCAGAGCCGATCGAAGTATCCGCCCTCGATGTCGATCACTAACGTCGGTGCGCGTGACATTCCGGTCACGGCGAAGGCGATAGCCATGGGAAGGAGGAACGCCTTGTAATCGTATCCGGCGGCTCGTCCGGCCAGTTTGTCCAGCGCACCCAAATTGACTACGTAGAAGAACGCAGGTACGAACACGGCGGGAATGACCGAGGTCAACTCCCGGGGGATCTGACGCAGTGCTCGACCGGCCACCGCACCGACATCGTGCACGAATCCCGCCTCACGTCCCCGAATGTGGGCCCGCTCAGTCGTCGTCATCAGCTCGCACCGGCACTGATGTGTGACCCTGTCAACTCCATGAAGACGTCGTCGAGGGTGGGGGTGCGCAACGTGAGGCTTTTCACCTCGAGCGTCGTGTTGTGCAATGCGATGGCGACCGAGCTCAGTTCTGCTGGGCCGTTTGCCGTGCTGACGACGATGCGCCCCTGATCAGCCGTCACCGCGTCGACACCGCGTAGGTTCTCCAGGCTTCGTACCACAGACGGATCGCTCCCACCCACCTCGGCGACAATGAGGTCTTTGCCAATGGATCGCTTCAAGGTCTCGGGTGTTCCTTCGGCCACCAGTCGGCCCTGCGCGATGATCCCCACTCGGTCGGCCAACACGTCGGCTTCGTCCAGGTATTGCGTGGTGAGAAAGATCGCCATACCCAGGTCAGAGTTGAGCCGACGGATCTCACGCCACACGGTGGCTCGACTCATCGGGTCCAGCCCCGTGGTGGGTTCGTCGAGGAACAAGACCTCGGGATTGTGGATCAGCGCAGCAGCCAGATCGAGTCGGCGTTTCATGCCGCCCGAGTAGGTGGAGATCCGTCGGTCAATTGCCCTGCCAATGTCCACCAGATCGAGCACCTCGGCCACTCTGGTGCGGATCTGGGAACGATCCAGCCCGTAGAGGCGACCTTGGAGCGCAAGAAGCTCGCGCCCACTCTGACGGTCATCGAGTGCGGCTTCTTGCAGGGCGACCCCGATGCGCAGCCTGACCGCTTGGGGTTCGAGGGCGACGTCGTGTCCGGCCACGTAGGCCACCCCGCCGTGGGGCCGCAGCAATGTGCAGAGAATCCTCACCAGGGTTGATTTGCCGGCCCCGTTGGGGCCCAAGAATCCGTAGATCTCACCCCTCTTGACCGTGAGGTCGATTCCGTCGACTGCGGTGAGGGCGCCGTAACGGCGCACCAGGCCCAGCATCACCACCGCATGGTCCGATGGATCGGGCTCGTCTGCGACCAGAGCCGCCATGCCAGTCTGATACTGAAACGCATCGGGCATACTGATGAGTATTCACTATACTTGCCAGTAGCGCAACCCTCCTATGGATCTTGAACCACTTACGGCCGAACGCCGCCGCCAACAGACCCGTGACTATCTGCTGCAGGCGGCAGCCCAGGTCTTCTCCGAGCGTGGTTTCCACGGCGCCACCCTCGACGAGGTGGCGGCCGTCGCTGGGTTCACCAAGGGCGCCGTGTACTCGAACTTCAAGAACAAAGAAGACCTGTTCATGGCCCTGTTCCAGGCGAACTACGACCGGGAGATGGCAGCCCTCCGTAGGACTCTGGAGGGTTCCGAGGGTCCTCCCGAGGCCCGTGTCTCAGACTTCGTCGCCTTGATCCGTGAGGGGACCCGCCAAGCGGGCAGCAACTTTGGATTGCTGTACGAAGAGTTCTGGCTCTACGCCGTGCGCAATCCCACCGCTCGGGAGCAGCTGACGCGGCTCGAGGACGAGAACGTGCGGGCCATTGCCCAGATCATCGAATCTGAACGAAAGAGAAGGGGAATCGAGACGTTGGAGTCGCCCGAGCGCGCCGCGAGGATCATCGTTGTGCTCTTTCATGGCATCGGGTTGCTCCGGGTACTCCAGCCCGACGTGGTGGACGATGCGCTCATCGAGACGGCGATCTCCTTCGTCGCTCGCGGACTGGGAGCAGAGGTCGTACCTTAGGCCGATCCGCTTGCGGCGATTGGTGATCGCACGAATGCCGGCACAAAATGTGTCTGTAACCGGTTCGGCTTGCGGGACGCCCGGCGGCCCCGCGTCGATCGACCACACAGGGACGCGATAACCGTCGTTCTGGCGCGTCCCGGCGCTGCGCTGAAGCGTCCTCCGGGGCGTTGTCATGGGCAGCCCTTGCGCTCTCGCTGGGCGACCTGGCGCATCTCAAGGGCCGACTACAGGACTTGCAACTCGTGCGTTGCAGGAGGGCAGAATGGGGCCGTGACCGAGCAGCCAGGACGCGAGGACCTCGCCCGGTGGATGGGATCGCGTCCGACCAACTACTACGAGGCGACACCCAACCTGCGGTCGGTGCTCGACATCCGGGCCGGCGCCACGCGTACGACCGCCATGGTGCCCGGCCTTACGGACTTCGGCCGTGTGGTCGCCGAGGTCATCGATCCGACCGTGGAGGCGCTTGAGCATCACCGCGAGCTGCCCGCCTACGTGCCCTACGACGGCATCGGCCGGCGGGTTGAGCAGGTCGAGTTCCACCCCGGCTACCGGCGCTCCGGCCAGGCGGTGTGGGCGTCGGGGATCCTGGCGGTGAATCAGGGCGGCCGCGGTGCCTTCGAGCAGGCGGCCTTGTTCTACCTGCTGGCACAAGCGGGCGAAGGCGGCCACAGCTGCCCGGTCGTGTGCACCGCCGGTCTGGCGCGGGCGGTCGAGCGCCGGGGCTCACCCGAGCTCAAGGCGCGTTACCTCGCCGGCCTCTTCGAGGTCGACTACGACCGCTGCCTGCGGGGATCGCAGTTCCTCACTGAGGTCCAAGGGGGATCGGACGTCG
>PMLV01000198.1 GCA_003160635.1 Acidimicrobiaceae bacterium
GCCGGAACCAAGGTTCTCTAGGCAACGGCGTCGTCACCAAGGGCCTAGGGGTACAGCCCCGCGGCGCCGAGATACTGCCAGACCTGACCGGGCGCAGCGTGATCGACATCGGTGCCTGGGACGGGAAGTATTCCTTCTTGGCCGAGCAGGCTGGAGCCAGCCGGGTCGTAGCCCTCGACCATTACGCCTGGGGCGTGGACTTCGTTGCCCGGGGTGCTTACTGGAACGAGTGTTTCGTCCAGGGCACCCTGCCGGACCATTCTCGCGACCTGACCGACTTTTGGCAGCCCGATCTACCTGGTCGACGTGGATTCGAGTTCGCCAAGTCAGTCCTGGGCTCGAACGTCGAACCCATCATGGCCGACTTCGCCACGACCGACGTCGAACCGCTCGGGCTGTTCGACGTCGTCCTCTACCTCGGTGTGCTGTACCACATGAAAGAACCACTGAGGTGCCTTGAACGCGTTCGCTCCATCACCAAAGAGGTGGCGGTCATCGAGACCGAAGCGGTGCATTTGGAGAATCTCGACCACGAGCGGCTCTTACAGTTCCATGCCGGCGGCGAAGTGCAAGCCGACTTCGGGAACTGGTTCGTACCGACGATCGAGTGCCTCCACGCTCTGTGCCGGGCCGCCGGATTCTCTTCTGTCCGCACCGTGAAGGGACCGCCGGACATACCCACCCCGCATCGTGAGCCCTTTCGCACTCGTGTCGGTCGCCGTATCGGCCGCATACCCCGCACCGATCTCGCCTCCGCTCCGAGCGCCAACTATAGAGCCGTGGTTCACGCGTACGTTTAGACGAAGAAGACCCCTTTGGACAACCACGCGACCGCAATAACGTGATGCCGCGTGCCGTCGCCGCACGGTCTTTTTGACCGAATGGTGTCCCCATGCGAATCTCCTATGGATGTCAAGGGGCAGTTTGGTGTCGATGGTGATGCTGCGAGGCACGACATGAAAGGGCCACTCGAGATGTCGAGGACAGACTCTTATTAGGCCATCGGTGTGATCACTTCGACGAAGTCGGATGCAACTCGGAACAGCGGGCCGGCAAGTCACATGCAGGCCAACGTGAACGCGGCAGCCGGTTTCTGTGGGCCAGGCCGGCCGCTCCGAGGAGCTCTAGTCCCGGGGTAGGTAGTGGTAGACCTCCCGGGCGACGTAGCGCTTGAGGATGCGCATGATCTCTCTCTTTGACTTCCCCTCCGCGGTGCGACGCGCCACGTAGGCCTTGGTCGGCGCGTGGCATGCCATCCGGGTCATGACGATGCGCCAAAGGGCGTGGTTGGCCTGTCGGTCGCCGCCGCGGTTGAGACGGTGACGGGTGACCTTGCCCGAGGACGCCTCGAGCGGTGCCACACCACAGAGCTTGGCCCAGGTGGCCTCGCTGCGCAGTCGTGAGGGGTTGTCGCCGGCCGCGATGAGGAGCAGCGCGGCGGTGTCGGGGCCGAGGCCCACGAGCTCGACAAGTTCAGGGGCTACCTTGTCGACCAAGCGGGCGATCAGGGCATCGAGGCGCTTGCCTTCTTCTCCGAGCGCAACGGCTCGCCGGCCGAGGGTGCCGAGGGCGCTCTTGGTCGCCATGCGCACCGGGTCGGCGTCGGCGTGCACGCGCAGGATTGCCACCCCTTCGGCAATACGCCACGAGGGGAGCCCCACGAAGCGTTCCCGCAGCTCATCGGGGGCGGTGTAGACGAGCTGGCGGATCTGGTTGATGGCCTTGGTCCTCGACTCTCGTGCGCTGCGCCGCGCCACCATGAGGGCGCGGATGGCTTCGACGTTGCCGTCGCGGGTCTTGGCCACGCCGAAGGCGCGTCCGGACAACGCGGCCCGGGCCGCTTCTATGGCATCGAGTGCGTCGGACTTTCCCTGCCGGGCCCGCTCTTGGCGGTTGGGCCGGTCGACTTCGACGACGACGAGGCCCACTCGATGGAGGTGACGGGCGAGGCCGGCCCCATAGGAGCCCGTGCCTTCCACCCCGACCAGGCCGATCTCTCCGAAGGCGCACATCCAGCTACTGAGCAACTTGTAGCCGGCGAGGTCGGTGGCAAAGAACTCCACGCCGAGCAAGGCGCCCTCGGGGTCGATCACCGCCGCCACGTGGACATCTGCGTGCGTATCGACGCCGCCCGTCAGGGCGCGCTGGGTATCTACCATGATTGTCACTGCCGCTCCTTCTCCTCTGAATCGGTCAAGGGGTGGCACCACCGCTGGGACGGCGGGATCGTGAGATGTCGGCCTGCGCGAACAGGACGACTGATCACACCGCCCGACCAGTGGTGCCGGGTGAGCCTGGGCCTCGGACGACGAACCAACGTGAGACCGTATGGGTGTCGAGTCAGGCCGAAGCCCAGGGACGCCTGACCGTAATGTTGAGACCACGGAGACTGGTGGATGCTCCGACGGGAAGGCACTCTCACACTCTTTATGCCGGGACGGTGGGGTGCAGTCAATGAGCGCCAACTGTGGCCCGTAATCTTGGACCCCACACGCGCAAAGAGGGCGGGCCGGGGGTTGGTCCGCCCTCTTGCTGGTGCCCCTGGAGCCACCTGTTGCTCAACATAGAGATCGCAGGGCGCCGTTTGGTCGAATAGCGGTTGCGGTGCGGTTGCCCGTTATGCAAAAGAGCGCCCAGAGGGCGCCCATGCCGGGTCGGACGCACCGTCCCAGGACAGAATGGTATTGGTCCCAGGTCCCAGATCAGAGCATCTGTGCGGGCGGGAACGTAGCGTAACCGGCCGGGTCTTTCTCGGCCTGAAGTCCGCACGCACGAGGTCATCCGGTCGCAAGGGAGGGTCATTCGCCATGGCTGGCACCACCGATCTCACGAATTTGCTGGTCGCCATCGGGACCCTTGACCACCACTGCTGTTGACCTACTCACCGCGACACCATCGTTGGCGACGGCCAGGCTGGAGCGACGGGACGAGTTCTTCCTTGCCGAGCGTCTCGCCCAGGTCTACGAAGGCGACACCGCGTTACATGCTGCGGGGTTCAGCTACGACCCCGATTAGGCACGAGATCTGGTCACCCGCGGCGCCGACATTCGGGCCAGAAACCGGCGAGGTGCCGAACCGCTACATGCGGCGGTGATCGGCGTCCCTGGCTCGGCAGCTTGGAATCCGACCCGCCAGAGGGAGGTCATTCGCTATCTCATCGAGGCGGGCGCTGATCCCAACGCACCCGCGGCCGGCAGTGTGACACCACTGCATCGAGCTGTGCGAAACCGATGTTCGGCTGCTGTCGAGGCCCTCCTGAGCGCCGGTGCCGATCCTGGCCTCCAAAACGACAGCGTTTCGACAGCGTCTGACCTCGCTCACTGGACAACCGGGCGCGGTGGTACGGGCTCCGCCGAAGCCAAGGCAGAACAACGAATCATTCTCGAACTGCTTCAGATCAACACAGCGGAGGGGCGATCTCGACTCGCATGCGCCCGCGACCGTTCCCCTTCACCCTGCGCAGGGTGAAGGGCAGGGCACTACTGTTGCCAACGACGCATAGATGACGCCTTTATGGACCAACGAGGAGATGACATGAACGAGAGAATCGCCGGTGAAGCACAGTCGACATCGCGAGTAGTGGAGCGACCAGCATGGAGTCCCGCTCAGATCTTTGGGGTTGCGGGCGGGGTTGTGCTCGTCGTGATTGGTGCCATTGCTCTTGCTCGCACGGGGACCCATTTCTCCAGTATTCCAGCAACGCATGCAATGGCGGTCGGTTTGCACTTCACCTGCCTCTCGGCCATTGTCCAACTTGGAGCAGGGGTCTTGCTGCTGGGAGCTTGTGTATTTCCCATGTCCGCGAAGTCTGCAATGGCCACCTTTGGTGTGCTCCTTGTGGCTTGGGGAATCGTCATCGTCGCCGACATCACAAGACTCTTCACCATGTGGGGCTACACCAAGGGCACCGGAATATTTTATATCGTGATCGGTGCTGTACTGGTCCTCGCTGCTGCACTCTCCCCGATCTTCTTTTCGAGCCGACGCGAAGTGAGTCAAGAATCACGTGCGGCCGTTGACACCACGGCGTCGGGAGCCTGAAGAGGTTGACAACCACCGAACAGATCCCTTTTCACAACACCAAATCGAGAAAGCACTTGAGAACCAGAGACAACGAATACAGCGAATCACAGGTGGGAGATTGCATTCTTGACGAACAAGACGCTGGACACCGCATCGCCGCCCACCGAATTTCCTTACTCAACAGCGTCGGATTCAGTGATCCCGCCGATGAAATGGCGTACTTGGTCGGAGCTATGACCGACTACTTGGACCTGCCCGCAATCAGCGACAATACTTATTAGCCCCCCGAGCCGCTGCGGCAACGCGACCAGGGATTCGACGGGCGCAAAACGGCATCATCCTGCCGGGTCACCTGCCCGGCATCGGCCACTCCTCCAGGGAGGTTCTCATCCATGTGCTCAGTCTGACGCAGACTGAGTCCCCGACCGGGGTCGGTGGGACACTGCGGCACTTCTGCCATGCATTCCAGTGAAGTCTGGTCGCACATTCGGGGAT
>PMLV01000059.1 GCA_003160635.1 Acidimicrobiaceae bacterium
TGCTCATCGAGCGTGGCGGGCGACACCGGCCTGCTTAGCGAAGAGGGGGCAAAACTCGTGGAACTCCAGCTGTCGTCTGGCGCCACGATGATCCGGTAGTGCGCACCGAGCCGGCGAAGGGAGGCACCACGCAGACACGAGGAGAGGGCCGAAAAATCGTTGATCTCTGCCTGGTTAAGGACCAGCTCGAGCGACATGGCAATGGCTGTGGAGCAGGGCGGTGTTAGGACGACGCGAAGACGTCACACTTGTCCCGTGATTGTCGCGCCATTGGCTGAATGGTCGCGAAATTGGTTCGTCGCGCGCCCGACTCCGACTAAACCAGAATCATGGACCTTGCGCAAAATTTCGGCTACAACCCGAACCCTTCTCCACCGCCCCCACCACTGCCTCCCCCCGGTCCGAATCCCCCCGCCGATCTTGGGCTGCTAATCGATCTACCAGGCAAATGGGTTGGCAAAGGCTTTAACACAATCTGGCGGCCGAATGCTCTGTCGAGTGGGCAAGATCGCTTCTTGGAACTCAACCTCACCGATGAGATCTTGGAGTTCGACGGAATCTCAGGCAGCATTCCGAATCGTGGCCTGCTCCAACCGGACATTCAGATGGGAGGTCTCAGATACTTACAACAGATCGCTGATGCGAACTTCGCGCCGCCGAACAACGGATTGCACGTTGAACCAGGAGTATGGCTCAACATTCCGGCCACAACGAATCCGGCGGTATCGGCGAGCGTCGCACGACTTGCCTCCATCCCCCATGGCACCACGGTGTTAGCGCAAGGCCTCGCCAGCAAGTCGACCGGCGGGCCCTCCATTCCGGTCATTAACCTCAACCCGTTCCGCATTGGCAATCCGGTCACTGCTGCGCCGTTTCCAGAGCAGAACCTCGCTACCTCGACACAGTTCCGAACGAGCGGGCAAGGTTTGAATGGGATCACCCAGTCAATGGTTGACAACCCGAACAGCGTGCTTGATCAGGCTTTGCAGGCGCTGCATGGGCAGGCGATCCTGTCGACCGTGACTTTGCAAGTATCGAGCACCGATCTTCCAGTCCAAGGAGGCGGAACTGTCGGCACCGCATTCCTCGTAGGTGGAACTGGCGACCCCAACGCCAATCCGGCGCTGGTCACCTCTACGTTCTGGCTGGAGACCGTGGAGGGATCGCCGAACTTCCTGCAGCTCCAATACAGCCAAATCGTGCTGCTCAACTTCAACGGATTGAGTTGGCCGCATGTCACCGTCGCCACATTGAAAAAGATCTGATCCGGCAGCAGCTGACATCATCCCGTACCGTCACCGTGGCGTGAACAGCCACGCCCACGCCCGGCGGTAGGGGCGACTCTGAGATACCGCGATAGTTGAACTCATGGAGGCATCTCGCTCCCGGGTCTGGATCGCCGTCAGTCCGCTCAGGGAACGGCATGTGGGAACGATTCAGCTCAAATGACCCTCGCGTGAATGGGTACCCGCAGGGCCCGCCCGTAATTGCGCCCGGTGACGGGGGGGCGAAACGAAGCTGATGGGTCCCCCGCTACTGGCCCCGTGGCTTCTATTGAACGTGGTGCCTGGAACCGACCCTCTCGGGGAGCCTGGAGACTCCCACGATGCTCAGCGCCCGATGCCACGACCCGGGCTCTGCCCACGTCCGCGTTGATGCTTGGCTTGGTGCGGGACGTTCTTACTCATGGCTGCAAAAGAGCGAACCTCGTGTGTGCGCTCGCCCGGAGCAAGGTCTTGTATCGAATTCGTCTCGAAGCGCTCGTGCAGAGCGGCGATCTCAGCGGACAAACCATCGACGAGTACCTTGGCCATCTCCGTTTCCCCGCGGGCGCCGTGCGCTTCACCGATAGTTCGAAGTGTTCGCCCCAGCTGGTTGAGCAAGGCGGCCCAGGCCACGGGGGAATCTACGCTCAGTTGAGACTGAGCGACGATCGCCGCTACTCCTCTGAAGTCTCGCACCGCTCCTCGGTCCGGCGTGGGCTCCCCCGCTCGGTGCTGTGCCGATCGAGCAAGCGCGTCTGCGGTTGCGGCCAGAGGTCCTGGGCTGTTCCCTTCCAGGCGTCTCGACCAGGCGGCAAACACCCCGGCGGCTTCCCGTGCCGCCCCACGCCAGGCGGCGAGATCAGATGCCGGGACGGCTCTCAAGCGCTCGACCGACCTTTCCACTCCCGCCACCGCCCGTCGCCAGTCATCGGGGTGACCAGCCAAAGCCTCCCTGCCGGGGGCAACCGCCTTGGCGGTGCTCCATTCGACCACAGCGGCCTGGCGATCGTCGTCTGAGGGCGCCCAGAACTGCCGCAGGTGCGGCAAGGTCAGGTCCTTCGCCAACTTTCCTCCGCCAAACCAGATCGGCGTAGTCCCCTCCGGTGTCCTGAGGGCAACTGAATAGCCGACCACTGCATCTTTGCCCCCGGTCTCAAAGCGGGCTCGCACGAGTGCACCGCTCCCCCGGAGCCGTCGGACGAACTCGGCTTCGTCTTTGGAGGCGACCGCTGCCTCACGCACGATGCGAGCCAGGGTGATCCGTGTGGGTTCGGCCCACCGCTCCCGAGCGGTGCGTTCCAGTTCGGCTCTGCTGAGACCGGGCATCCCCCTGCCCGCTCGGCCCTCGACGACAATCAGGCTGTAATCGGACTCGATCTCGGCGCACAGCCGAGAGAGGGTCTGCTTGGACTGCCAGGTATTGACCCGGCTGCCGTCGACCCGGACCAATGACGCCGCGAGATGGATGTGCTGGTTGCCGTTGGCACTGGACCCGTGCCCAATCGCCACCCAGGCCGCCGGCTGCTTTCCCGCGCCCTCCAAGCCCAGCGCCTCTACGACCTTGTGGGCGATCTGCGCCCACTGGTCGTCGCTCAATTGATGGGCACCCGGAGGAAGCGACAGCGACAGGTGAAAGATGTGGCCACCCTTGGGATTCGTGCCGAAAGCCTCGTGGGCCGCGTCGAGTCCCGCACCGATGTCGGCGATCTGCTGGCTCGACAGGTTGCCGCCCGCCAGCGCCTCGCCGCCCAGCTCAAGCCCCGCGGTGATGACCCGCTGGTCGGTGTGCTCGTTCGCCTGGCCGGGTCCGAACAGGTAGCGGATGAGCCCACGGCCCGAGGAGCCACTGGTGACCTTCGCGATCATCGAGGCTCCTCAAAGCTGGATTGAAGTCGTCTATTTGTCTCGGCCACCTCGGCGGTGGCTCGACGGATTTCGGCGAGGGCGTCCCCGAAGGCGTCGGGGAGGACACGGTTGGTGTTCGCCCATTTCGCCAACTGGTTCACATTGTTGGCGATACTGGTCAACACGAGCCGGGCTCTCTGCGCATCCCCGTGTGCGCGCCGCCGCTCTGCCGATTGGGCGGCTGAACCGGCCATCGCTGCCTCGAAGAGGAACCGCTGCACCGACATTCCCGCTGTCGTCGCTCTCCACCGAAGTCCATCGTGCTCGGAATCGGACAACCGCACCTTCACCACGACGTGCCGGCCACCGGTCAGGGTCGGCATACGAGATATCCGCCTCGATGTCGAAGCTGTTGCCCTCTCTTCGGCCATTGGTTCGGTCATCTCGGCCAGCGCAGCGCCCACGAGGAGACCTCGGGGACAGTCGTCGAGCGTGGCCAACGGCAACGGCGTCTCAAACAGGGGACCTGTTTGACCATCTTGCTCTCTGCTTCATGACGCGCGGCGACCTTCATGATCGTCGCGCTGGTCGGAGAAACATTGAGCCCTACGGGCTCGCCATTTGTCTTCGCACTTGGTTCGAACGGTGGAGCGTTGTTCTCACAACGGTGTGACTGATCGAGAACGACGGCAGTTGAGATGCCATGAGCCCTCGTTCCTCGTGAGCAAGAGCAATGTCGCTCCCACCAGGTAAACGAGGGCGAGAACGCGAGGCCTCTGTGGAGGTGCCGAGCGCCTCGAACGTGATTCGGCGGCCGTTGATCCGGTTGGTCTGTTCGCATGCAAAGAACTGGGGAGCAGATTTGGCGCGCGCGCTTTGCTTCACGATGAACCCTCTCCTCGTCGTCATGAAGGGTTCATGGTTGCCACCATGAACCCTGTGGGCTGGGATGATGTTCGGCACTCCGCCTCGTCCGACGAACAACGCGGCGCCGCGGCTGCCGGTGGCCCACGCGCATCGTTAACCCTTCATGACGCGAACCATGAAGGTCCCACGCAGGGATTTCTCGTGTCGACACCTCTTGCGCGACGACCAGCGCAGTCACGTGCCTTCCAAACGGGTGGCGGTGATCATTAACCCTTCATGACGCGAAGCATGAACCCCACACGCAGGGTTTTTGTCCGTCCTGTGATTGATGGCGGGTGGGGCGTTTGTCGCCCCGCCTTTTCCCGTCATCGATCGCCTACACGCGACTTCTCGCACCGGCGGCGGCTGTCAATGGACGGCCACGGGCCGAGCGAGGATCATAAAGGCCGACCCCGGCGCCGGCATGGCCGGCGACCTCCGGGGGCGAGCCGTATTCCGCAGCGACCATTTACCGACGGCGACGGTGTGACACCAAACGAGGGCGGGCGTTTCCGGCGCACCGTTCGCCCCCAGGCTGTCGAACGCATCATTAACCCTTCATGGTCTCGGTCATGAACCCTTCCACCTGCCAAAAGCCTCTTTACGGGAAATCGTGAAGGTCCGAGACCGATGTTTGAAGCGCGGAAAGATTTCTTGATTTTTCTCCAACCATGAAGGTTTCCATGACGGTTTTCATGAACCCTGCTCTTCAGGGTGGGGGCCATGGACTCCCCGACAATCCGACAGCTCCGCAACGAATGGCGGGCCATTGGCACGTCTCGCATCTCGAGGACCGCCTGTCATCGACTGGCTGAATGTGAGCCGGTGATCGCCCGTCTCGACGTAGACGATCTCGCCGAGCTGGTAACCGCCGTCTCCCTTTCATCGGCTGCGTTGTCGCGTAATGAAGCGGCCGCGGTGATTGCGGCCATGTTGCAAAGCGCCACCGNNGGTCTGGCTCGGCGCATCGACGCCACCGGCCCGCCATGGTGCGACCTCGACGCCTTCTACGGCGACGCCGTCTCATGCTTGTTCGAACAGATCACGACGTGGGCGGGGACGCGGCGTCCCTATGCCGCCGGAGACCTCTTGTCCGGGGTGCGCACCAAGCTGCGGACGCTCCAGATCAGCGAGCGGCGCCACCGGACCCGGCGTCTCGACACTGCCGATGCCCTGGAAGCTCTACCGGGTTCCGTCGGACCCAGCGGCGTGGAGCTGTTGGCCGCGTACATACATGAAGCGGTCGGGGGTGGATTGGCGGCCAGCGAGGGAGCGGTCCTCTATGCCACCCGAGTGCTCGGTCTCCCCCTCGTCGAGGTGGCCGAACTCACCGGCATCTCTGTGCGCGCCACGCCATGGCCTTCGTGGTGGTCTGAGGTGGCCCGCCCCGGATCACCTCCAGCTCGGAGCCGTTCCTCTCGTCCCCGCCCGGGATCGACCCGGCCGAAGGAGGCACCTCGGCCGCAACGCCCAGCGGCGTCCGTGGCGGACAGTCCCGCGGTCGTCCTGTGCCCGGCCACCTTCGTCGAACTCTCGGCCGAGCAGAAGCGCTGCGCCATAGGAGCGTTGGCCGAGTTAATGGTGCCCTTCCTCGGCGATCCGGCGCGAACCGTCCCCGACCCGGCCGGGATCACCGATGTCGCACCCGTGGGCGATACTTGACCGAGTTCATCCCCAGAACGATGCCATCGGTCTGAGGACCTGGGTCGGATCACCAAAGGAGCGTCACGTGCGGATTGCCACCTACACCCGGATCTCGACCGACGAGGTGAACCAGCCGTACTCGCTCGGGTCCCAGTCCGAACGACTGGCCTCCTATGTGGCGAGCCAAGAGGACTGGGAGATGGTCGGGACCTTCACCGACCAGATGTCGGGGGCCAAGCTGGAACGCCCTGGCTTGACCAACGCGTTGCGCGCCGCCAAGGCGGGACGGTTCGACCTCCTCTTGGTCTATCGAGTGGACCGGCTCTCGCGGTCGGTGCGCGGGTTGGCCGAGGTACTCGAGACCCTCGACGCCGCAGGCGTCGGGTTCCGCTCGGCCACCGAGCCGTTCGACACCACGTCGGCGGCTGGGCGGATGATGGTCCAGATGCTCGGGGTCTTCGCGGAATTCGAGCGGGCCACCATCATCGACCGAGTGATCGCCGGCATGGAACGCAAATCCTCCCAAGGGGGCTGGTGCGGCGGGCGCCATCCCTTCGGGTACCGGGCCGCCAAGGGAGAGGGCACCCTTGCCGTCGACGAAGCCGAATCCCCCTTGATCCCGGTCATCTTCGACCTCTATGCCAATAAGCGCCTCGGCACCCATGCCATCGCCAACTGGCTGCGAGCAGCCGGGCTGTCCACCAGATCGGGCAAGCCATGGACGTACAAGGCGGTGCTCACCGTGCTGCGCAACCGCACCTACCTCGGCGAGGTGCATTTCCGCGGCACGTGGTCCAAGGGCACCCACCCAGCGCTGGTCGAAGCAGGGCTGTTCGATGCCGTGCAAGCCATCCTCGCTGAACGTGGCAACGACGTGTCGAAACGGGCGTCGAACAGTTCGGACTACCTCTTGACCGGACTGGTGGTGTGCGGCGGCTGCGGCTGTCATTTCACCGGGACGAGGGCCACCGGGCGAAACGCCACCTACCGCTACTACACGTGCGGGGGGCGCCAGCGCAACGGAACGAAGAACTGCTCGTCGGACCGGCTACCGGCCGGAGCGCTCGACGACGCGGTGGTCCGCTCGCTCCTTTCCGCCTATGAGGACACGGACCTCTTCGTCAAGGCGGTGGCGGAAGCCCACGATCGGGCACAGCTGGGCCACTCACGCAATGAGGGGGAACTGCGTGCCCTCGACGCCGAGCTGGCCAAGGTCGATGCCGGTATCGACCGCTATCTGCGAGCCTTCGAGACCGGGGCGATGCCCGAGTCGATCTGTGGCGAACGGGTGAAGGCACTCGGCTCTCAGTCAACAGCACTGCGAGCCCGTCGTGAGGTCCTGGCGCAAGAGATGGACGAGGCCGACCTGACCGCACCGACAACCGAGGAACTGTCCGCGCTCCGTGATCGGGTGGCCGAAGCGATTGCCACCGGTGACCCTGCCCCGGTCAAGATCCTGCTCCAGGCACTAATCCATGAAATCCGGGTAGACAGCAAAGAAGCCATCCACCCCATTTTCCGGGTTCCTGTCGGAGTGGACCTCTCCGGGGACGACGCGGTTCGCGCACCGTCCCGGTCGGTGGGCGCTGCGGGACTCGAACCCACGACCTCAGCCGTGTGAAAGCCGCCCCGTTCCTGGCCAGTGCGGGGTGCCCGGCGCCCGAGCGGCCGGAGGTCCCGACACATACTGTTGAGGGCGTCAACAAACCGGAAGGACGCACATGACGCAGGTGCCCCAGAACACCACAGCCACGGATACAGAATCCGAAGCCACGTTCAAACTGGATCAACTCTGAACAGTGGAGTAGACAACAGAGAGACGCTGCGGACGCGGGCTTCGGCAGCCTGTGTGAGATAGGCCTCGGCCTGCGCTCCTCGCGACGGCTGGGCCACTGCGTCCCATTGCCTCTCAGGAGGCGGCGAATTTCCGACCCCTTTGTTAGTCGTCGTGACTGTGATCATGCACGAAGGCCGGCGCTCCGCACCAGCATCTGCTCAAGTTCAAGACGACATTCACCTCTCGCTCCGAGGACGGTCGGTACCGAACTCTCCAACGATTTCCATCCACTCGGGACCAAGCACAGCCGGCGGAGGCCAAACGACTCGTTGCTCCTTTGGAATCTCAATCGCAAACCGCGGTCCACCGAGAAGGTGAAGGAGTTCAGGAGAGTCCTCTTGCGAATGAATCAACACCTGGGCCACGAAGCACTCAAAGCGAAGGGTGTGGAGGATCACGCGCCCTTGCCCTCTGCCGTGGTCATCGACCAATTGCCTCACTCGTGAGAACTTGTGCAGCAAATGGGGGCCTGGTCCCTCGTAACCACCGATGGCGACTCGCCAACCTGCCGGTATCCCGTCGCGAGCGACCTGCCGGCGTTGCTCTTGGGTTGAAACGCGGAAGGGTGAGTCCTGTGGCGTCACAAGTTCGCGGACCAACGCATTCTTGAGAAGCCATTTCGTTAGGACTCTTTGACCGTCCGGTCCGATGATGAGGCCCTCTCCGCCCTTCATCGCGAGGAGTGGGAGCCTGACTTGATCCTCCAGGCGCGCCATCCATCCGCCGTTGCAGTTGCCGCAGACCTTGACCGTCTGATTCAGTACCGGCACCGTCCTCAATGCGTATAGATCGCCGAAGCTCATCGTGAAGGTTCCTGGACTCGCATCGCTGTCGAGGTAGTGACGGCTGATCCAACGGGGATCGACATGTTCGACGGTGTCAGCCGGCCGCTCACAGAAGGGACACGTTCGAACCACTGGCTTTGTATTAGTCATGCTTCCAGCGACGCCAAGGGACGAAGCTCAGATGATCGCTCGCCGCGGCCAGGAACGCCTTCTCCGATTCGTCAAGCTGGCCAAGACCCAGGTCGGGCATATTCATACCCTTGTCCTCACTGATTGCTGCCTCGGCCCATGCATCGTGAATCTGCTGACCGGCCACCCGGCGAACTTCCGCAACTAACGCCCTATACGTGGAAGCCACCCTGGATGACTCGGTATCCATCCACGCGCCGTAGTAGGACAAGTCCGCTTGGACCTTGCGAAGCTCCTCTGAGATCCGAGCCCGTTCATCAGCCTCCGTGGAATTATCACCGCTACGGCGCCGACGTACGACGTAGGGAAACTCCTTGTATTCAGCGATCACTTGAAACGCACGGGCGTATGTGTCGCGCCGTCGATTGTCTCGGTCTTTGACACTCGCCACTAACGCGGTGAGGGCAAACACGATGATCGACACCGTGCCCCCAATGAGGGCAACCGTCACCTCAACCGGAACCGTGGCGACCACCTTCATCACAACTCGTCGACTTCAGCCGTCACCTTGGGGTCACCGCCATGAGCCACCGCTGGCCCGAGCCATTCCCCCGTCTCACGCCACCACGCTTCCCGGAACAGGTGGGCACTAGTCATCCCGAGCAAACACAGCAGCCCGTCTCGCAAGACCCAGCGCCGCTCAAGTGGATCACCTGGATACCACATGCAGAGCCTGTGCGCGTCATATCGATGTGGGGAGGACGTCGGCCCGTCGACCCTTAGCTCTGCGTGCTGAGGCCTGTCGCTTCGAAACCAAATCTCGACTCGTCTCGGGTCATAGTGCGGGACGTCGAGGGTGACCGTATAGACGCGACCCTTCTTGGGTCCACGAAGGTTGGTCTGAGCTTTGAGATCAGGAAATTTGCCCGCAGTGTTTCGCTCGAACCGCAACCGACTCGGTCCTTCGCCGTACCACGGTCCACCGCGCCGTTTTCCGACCGCTCTAGAACGCCCCACTGCCGTACGCCCTGCCGGTCTTCAACGTCGCTCCCGCGGTGGCCGTGACTGACAGCGCAGCGCCCATCCGCACGCCTGCGTTGCCTTTCCGGAGCTCGTTCGCCAATGCCGACTTGGACTCAGTCCCAGGGGGCGGGCTGAGGTGTTTCCAGAACAACTCGGCGAGCGTCACCCGAACAATCGTTTCGTCAGAGTCGTTGTCGAGGGAACGTTGGATCAGGTCCCTGGCCGTCTCCAGACGTCCCACCATGACCTCGCGATCGACCTTCAACTTGATGGGCTTCGAAACACCGGCTGGATCCGGCGTGTTGTGGATACGCACGTCGTCCACGGCGTACTTGAAGAGGGCGGCCAGGCCCGAGGCAACACCCATCCCTTCCTCAATGCAGGCCAATGCCAACGCCTCGATGTTGAAGCTGCACATACCAGGACTCGAGTACTGCGAGTTCCAGCACTTGGCCAGGCGAATGATCCGCGCTCGGGTCACGCGAATCGACTTTGGATCCGCCGTGAGCAGTTCCGTGTGACGGATCGGGTCAGAAGCATCCCAGGTGTCGCTCTTCAGATTTGGGATCCACAGTCCGCCATCTGCGCGTTGGAGGCCTACGATGAGGTCGACACTTGGGTCGAGCCCGTTTGACAACTCCTCGTGGAATGTGAAGACGATGGCCCGCTTCGACAGCCAGGACTTGATCTCGGGGTACGTCTCCTTTAGGGACGTCCTCACCGACTCGTGGACCTCGTCGACAACCTCGCAAGGACCACCATCGTCGCCGTCGGGGCCGAGCGCCTTCCAGGTTCGACGGTCCAACACGATCCCGCCGTCAGCGTCCAGACCGAAGTTCGCCGTAGCATGAGCGATCGAGCCGGACACATAAGAACGAGCGACACCCTCGAACCCGATGGCATAGCCGAGCGCGTCATCCCGGCGTCCCTTCGCCGCCTTTAGTGTGTCATCGTCGGGTGCAACCTGGGCTCGAACCTCATCGAGCACCGTGGCGGTGTAGGGCATAGCGCCTCCTAATAACAGAAGTGTAGTTCCTTCGGCTGGATGCCCGCTCCGAGCCCTATCTCTGCGAGCGGGCAGGTGACAGGCCTCTTTGCTCTTCCGATACTAGCGAACGTACGTTCGTCCCGCACGGTGGACGGACAGATCGAATCGCAACCGAATGAGGAGCCGAGGTACGCCAGCTTCAGGGTGAACCACCGGCCGGTCCAGCCCACCTTGCTCAGGTCCGCCTGATCAGCTCCCGGATCAGCCCGCGCCGTCCTCGTTTGTGCCTGGGGTCAGGCGACGTTAAGAAACTCTGGGGGGTGGCAAGGCTGACCTCACCGGGGCGCAAGGACCAGCTCCCTCCGGCCCTCTGTATCACGGGATAATCCGGTTCACGAGGGGGCAGGAAACCTCGACTGTTGATCTCCCCGAAATCGCCTGCTCTTTCAAGGGTGGTTTGCCTATCGTTCGACTCGTCGAGGAAGAGCACGCCATGGGTGGCTAATGAGATCTCTCCCGGACGGAGCGACCAGCTACCTCCGCCGACCAGGGCCACGACCGACGCTCGATGGTGCGGCGCGCGGAATGGGGCTTGGCTGACCAGAGCCCCGTCGGGCAGCACGCATCCGGCGGCGGAATGGACCCGGGTCACGGTGAGCGACTCTTCGAGCGTCAGCGGGGGCAGGAGCCCGGGCAGACGCTCGGCCAGCATCGTCTTGCCCGAGCCCGGCGGCCCGACCATGAGGAGGTGGTGCTGACCGGCGGCAGCCACCTCGAGTGCGTGACGCCCCACGGGTTGTCCCTTGACGTCGGCGAGATCGAGCGCGGGCGGCGCCGGCGCCAGAGGTGGCGGTGGTGGCGTCTTCGGCCATTCGCCGTGCGTGCGCAGGATCTGGGCCAGGTCGGCCAGCGAGGACACCCCGTTCGCCGCGCCTCCCCGGACCAACGAGGCCTCGTGCGCATCGCACAGCGGCACCACGAGCCCCAGCCCGGGGTCCCTTGCCGCGTCGGCCAGGGCGATCATGCCGGGTACGTGGCGCAACGAGCCGTTCAGCCCGAGCTCACCACAGAACGTGAGGCCGTCCGTGCACCCCGACGGGAGTTGACCCGTGGCCACCAGGACCCCGACGGCGATGGCCAGATCGAGCCCGGCGCCCCCCTTGCGGACGCCGGACGGTGCAAGGTTGACGGTCACGCGGCGAAGTGGCCACGGCAGGCCGCTCGACAAGAGGGCGGCCCGCACGCGGTCGCGCGACTCGCGCACGGCGGCGTCGGGCAGGCCCACGATCGTGAAACCGGGAAGCCCGTTGGAGACATGGACCTCGACCGAGACCGGCTGACCGACCGCGCCGGCCAGGGTGGCGGAGGAGATAGCGGCGAGCATGCCGAAGAACGGTCGCTCGCATGGCGCAGAGAGGCGCTTACGTCAGGGTGCCGTTCTGCGTGGGTTAGGGGCCCGGCGTCAGGGACGGGTGCCGCCGACTTGAGGGTGCTGAACAAGACCTCGGAAAGTGTGGGGGCAAGGTAACGCCGTCCTGGAGGCGCCACGAATCGGACCCAAGGGTCGCAAGGTTGCCTCGGTAGTTCCCTAGATCTTCCACCGCCAGCGCTTCTCTGATTGGTTTATAGAGGAAGGGTTCGTCGCGCCCTCGGTCACGTGGTGCATCCACAGGTTTCGGTCGTAACTCCATGAAGCTCTCTGGCCTCTAGGGGCTCGTGACGGTGAGGCCGGTCGAGGAGGTGCCCGAGGAGCTGGCCAGATCGCTGTCACCGGAGTAGCTCACGGTGACGGCATAGGGACCCCCGACTGGAAGGGCACTATTCCCGATGGTGCAGGTGCCCGTGCCGGCGTGGAGGGTGACCGTGCACGTGACCGAACCGGCGTGCACCGTCACCGTTTCGCCGTTCGGCACGGCCTCGCCGTCGCCGGTGGTGACCGTCACGGAGAAGACCACGGCGGACTCGTTGCCGTGGACAACGCTCGTGCGACTCTCGGTGAAATTGGTGGTCGTCGAGTCTTTGTTGACGGTGACGCTCTCTGGCGAAGAGGTCGACCCCGCGAAGTTGCCGCTCAGGTTGTAGACGGCGCATTCGGAACGCCTCTGCATCAGATACCGGGCTGGGCCTTAGATAAGACGCTTTCGCGAGCGGTGGTCGCTGCAAGTATCGAGGCCGCAGATTCGCGATTGCTATCCCTTGGGAAGACCGAGGTTACGTTCCACCTGGGCTTGGCGATGGCGAAAGTGTCGAATGGAGTTTCTTTCCACGCGGACAGCTCGAAGATGACGCGGAGGATGAGCCCTATGACCGTCCCGGGTCGGTAATCGATGCACAGGTCTTCGACGTCAAGGTAGTGATGGATGAAAAACTCAATGCGTAAAATCGATACCTCGCCGAACTCAATCGGAAAGATCCCCCAGAGCATTGGGGTTTGCGGCGGAACTGGGTACGCGGTGACGCTGCCAAGGAAGGTGGGAATCCGGTTCCCCCATCATCGGAGTCGGGTGAACGACAACGCAGCGAGTTACCTGTAGGCGATCGTCCTGCTTCCGACTAGAGCGAGTGTGACGGGCCACAGCACGAAGTAGCCCGACACCAGTCAGTGGAGGACTCGGAGTCCAACTGGCCAGCCCGGGTGCTCAAATCGGATTCACACGGTGCGCGGAGCGTAATGGTTGTCTAGAACATTTTCCCAAACGCCTGATGTTATAGTTTCCGATCTCTTGATGTCGTTTTAGGGGGCCTCGTGCGATCTCGTCGGATCATCGTCAGGTTTCTCCTCACGGTCGCTACGACCGTCGGCACACTGCTCGGCGTCGCCGGGCAGGCCGCCCCGGCAGCGGCAGCCACCAAGTCGACGGTCGTGATCGGGGACCTGTGCAGCTGCACCGGGCCCGAGGCCTCGACTATCAGCCAGACGACGGCCACCATGCAGGCCTGGGCCTCGTGGGTCAACAGCCACGGGGGCCTGGCCGGACACCCCGTCAAGCTGGTGGTGCAAGACGACAACTACAGCCCGGTCCAGGCCATCGCGGCAGCCAACACCCTCATCGACTCGGACCACGTCATCGCCATCTTCGACAACAGTGACGAGGACCCGTCGTGGGGCCCCGTCGCTCAGAAGGCCGACGTGCCGGTGCTGGGCGGCCAGGAGACGGACTCGGGATGGCAGAACGCCGACTTCTACCCGGCCGGCGCCAGCTTCAACTACACCGGCCCGGTCGGTGACATCGTCGCCAAGAAGGCCGGGGTCAAGAAAGAGGCGGACCTCTACTGCGTCGAGGTGACCATCTGTGCTCCCACCAAGCAGGGCGTGACGTTGGCCGCCCACTATGGGATCAAATTCGTCTACACGTCGGGCATCGGGTTCGCCGCCCCCAACTACTCGGCCGAGTGCCTGGCGGCCAAGCAGGCGGGCGCCACGGCCATGTCGGTCGGCGATGCCTCGAGCGTCGTCGACAAGGTCGTCGAGAACTGTGCCGCCCAGGGCTATACCCCCCTCGAGCTGAGCAGCGACGGCACGGTGGCCATCGCCTGGTTGGACATACCAGGCATGAACGGGAACATCGACACCCAGTCGGACCTCCCGTGGTTCGTGCACAATTCGGCCACCAAGGACATGTACGCTGCCCTGGCCAAGTACGCCAAGGGCGTCACCACCGGTCAGAACTTCGGTGAGGTCGTGCTGCAGTCGTGGTCCGATGGCGCGTTGCTGCAAGCGGCCGTGGCTACCGCCAAACCCAGCGGCGCCCTCACGTCGGCGGTGATCAAGAAGGGGCTCTACGCCCTGCCGAGCGGAGAGACGCTCGGAGGCCTCGCCCCGCCGCTGCACTTTGTCAAAGGTAAGCCGGCCAACAACAGTTGCTTCTTTGTCATGGGCGTCAAGCACAAGAAGTTCGTGGAGCTCAACGGGGGCAAGACCATCTGTGCCCCGCTGGTGAAGGCGGGCACGCTACCCTCGTCCTGATCAGCTCAGAGCTCCCGGGCCACCGTAGGCGGGTGCCTGGCCAACCTCCTCGATCCACCGGCACCGAAGGCGAGGTGAGCGACGAGGCAGTCGGATGACATTTTCGGCACCCACAGGACGCGTCCCGCTTCAGGGTGATTCCCCCGCGCTGCCTAGTCCCCGAGCTCTGCGCCCTCCACGAAAAGTCCACAACGATATGCGCACGTCTGAGGCCGGTCGCTGTCCGCCGGCGAGGCCGACCGAACGACCACCACGGTGCCAGAGCTCGTCTTGATGGCGGTTCAGTCGGTAATCGCGGCGAGCGCCTCGTGGCCCGTCAACCACGGCCGGCCGGCCCGCTTTAGCGGCTCCCACTTGGCGAACACCGACTCGTCGGTTTGACCGAGGTCCGCCGGGGTTGGACCGATGCGGTCGGCGATCGGTTGCAGCTTGTCCAAATCGAACCGGTAGAACTCGGCTTGGTTCCCTCCCAGGATCAGCGCCGTCTCCTCGACGGGGATATCCCAGAAACGGTCCTTGAGAAAGGCGCGAGTGTAGGGCCAGGTCCCCTCGGGATGGGGGAAGTCGTTTCCCCACATGATGTTGCGCACGCCTATCTCATAGCGCCGCCCGAGCTCACGGCGCCGGGTGTTCGACGACCCGATGGCGCAGTTGCGATCGAAGTACTCGCTCGGCAGCATCCTCAGGACGCCACGCGTACCGACCAGCTTGCGCATCCCGTGCTCGCGCGTGGCCATCATGTCCATCCGCCAAAGCATGTCCGCCGCCCAGAAGCTTCCCGCCTCCGTCACCGCCATCTGGAGCGTGGGGAACCGTTCGAACACGCCGGTCAGCAGCATGAACCACAGCGGGCGGGCGGTGAAGAAGATGGTCTCGTAGCCGTACACGATCATCCAACCGGGAACCTCCCCGTAGTCCTCGTGCGGTGCTGGGCCCGAGTGACAGTGCACGGGTAGGTCCAGCTCCTGACAGACCGCCCACACAGGGTCGTAACGGTGGCTGGTATAGGAGTCGTAGCCGGTCCACCGGGGTGGGATGATGATGCCGCCGGTGAGCCCGTCGGCGTGGGCGCGCCGGATCTCGGCGATAGCCTTCTCCAGATCAGCTAGAAGGGGGGCCACGATCAGGCCTCGGCGACGTTCGGGGCTGTCCTGACAGAGCTCGGCAGCCCATCGATTGTGTGCGCGCGCTCCGGCTAGCAGATGGTCCGGACTACGAGTGGCCACCGGGTTGAACCCGGCGCCGAACGGAGCCCCCATCGTCCCCGTCACAGCATCGGGGCCCGGGAAGAGGATCTCGCCGCAGACCCCGTCGTTGTCGAGTTCTTTGTCGCGGGTGGCGGCGTCCCACCCGCCGCGCAGGCCGATCTCATGGAGACTGTTGCCCTCTTCGTCCTCGCCGAACCACTCCTGCTTGAACTCGTCGTCCCCTACAAAGGGCGTTGAAGATGCGCGAGCCCGACGTTCGTCGATGAGCCTCTGACGCTCGTTGAGCTCCTCGTCGAAGTCATCGTGGTAAGCGCGATCGAGGTAGTCACGGTAAACGGGGGATTCCGGACCCGCATGACAGTCGGCAGAGATGACGACGTAGTGCTTCATTGAAGGCTCCCTTGACTCACCTGCACAGCTCGATCACTCAAAGATGCCGTCGCGCTTTATCGTCGGCAGCTCGCCGCGACCGATCTTCTCGGCCCGCCGCATCATCAGCTCGCCACTGGCAGCCGGGTCCAGGCTGATGATGAACCTCCCCTCACGGATACCCTGCAATGCCGACCGACCGAGCTCGACAAGGTCAGCCACCTGCACTCCCTTCGTCTGGAGCTGCTTCTTCACCTCCTGGTAATCCCACTGCTTGTCGAGATGTGGCCGCTCACGGGCAAGCTCGGGAGGACGGTTCCGGCCGCTGTTCCACAATCGCGTCTCCAGCAGCCCGTTACCGCCGGGGTAGAAGACCGCGGCTCGTAGCTTCGTGTCCTCGTTGACGAAGGCGTTGGCAAGGCACTCGGTGTAGGTCGACACGGCCGCTTTGGACGCCGCATACACCCCCAGATCGGGCAGGGGCTGGAAGCCGCCATCGGAGGACGACGTGTTCACGACCCATCCCTCCTCGCCCATCTCGAGCATGCGGGGTACGAAAGCCGCCACGCAGTGACCCATTCCGAAGACGTTGACGCCGAAACACCAGTTCCAGTCGTTCGGCGTCCAGTTCCATGGCTTGGCGATACCACCCCCGCCAACGCCTGCGTTGTTGAACAGGAGGTGACATGCACCGTGGGATTCGAAGACCGCATCGGCGCACGAGCCCACCGACTCCGGGTGGGCTACGTCGGTCACGATTCCCGACACCTCACCCTTGCCTCCAAGTCGTTCGACCGTGTCGTCGAGGACGGCCTTCTCGATATCGGCGATGACCACAGTGGCCCCGGCCTCGAGAAGGGCCTCCGCCAAACCTTCTCCGATACCGCTCGCCCCTCCAGTGACGACGGCGACCTTCCCGGTGAAATCCTGCACATTCCCCCCTAGACGTTCATCGGCGGACTGTCACGAAAGGCAAGACTCGTGGTGCCGGCCGGCACCACATCTAGCCCGGCGTCGACCTCCTCGACGGTCGGCCCAAAGCGAGCAGCCAACCCTTCCAGACGAGCCAGGTCGAAGCCGTAGACGGCGGCGGCGGTGGCCCCGAGCATCGCCCGCACGTCCTCGGGATCGACGCCGGCAAAGGTCCGTCGGATTCCCTCCTTCGAGAACGGGTACGTGCCTTCGATATGGGGGTAGTCACTTCCCCACATGACGCGATCGGTTCCGATCAACTCTCGCCGAGCACAATCGTCACGGTGCATGAAGCTGGCGGCCACATAGCAGTTCGTACCCCAGTACTCGCTCGGCTTGCGCTGAAGCTCGACGGTATTGAGGAACCGGAGCTCACCCACTCCCCCCCGTGTGAGGTGACCGTGGTGCTGGTCCATCACGTCGAGGGCCCCGCGGATCCAGCCGCTCCCCTGTTCGGCCAGCACGAGCCGCAGCCTGGGGAACCTGTCGAAGGTCCCCGAGAGGATGAGGGTCCACAGCGGTCGATGTGAGAACCAGCTCGTCTCCATCAGCCAGACCAGCTGGGAGGCCGGGTACTGGCCGTAGTCGGGCGACGCGCTGCCGCCGTGAGCGTTGATGTTCACCCCGCGTTCCTCGCAGGCTCGCCACACCGGGTCGTACACCGGAGCGTGCAGCGGCGGGATCGGCGCGCCCGGAGGAAGGCCGGGGAGAAGGATGCCGCCCCGCAGGCCGTTGTCGGCGATCCAGTGCACGTCGCGGACCGCCTCCTCGACGTCGTTCAGCAGGATCTGGCCGACTCCGGCCCTCCTCTCGGGGCATTCCCCACACCACGCCGCCAACCAGCGATTGTGAGCCCGGAGACCGGCCAGCCGGCACTCGAAGTCCACCGCCGAGGGTGTGAGCGCCGTCAGGCCACTCTTCGGAAAGAACGGGGGCACCGTGTTCGGGTAGAGGACCTCGGCCACGATCCCGTCCTCTTCGAGCTCCCGGATTCGTCGAGAGCTGTCCCAACTGCGGTTCGCATCCGGGCGCTCGAGGTCGGCGTAAGGACTCACATAGTGTTCGGCCCAATCATCGAAGGCCGCGTGGTACCGGGCTTCCAGGTACTGCTTGTAATCGTGAAGCTCGGCGCCTGCGTGACAGTCGGCCGAGATGACGATGTAGCGTGCCAAATCAACACCTCCTACACAGGTGTGCCTCGTCCGTTCACGCCGGCTGCAGCCGAGCGATCAGGCTGTCGTAGCGCTGGTGGCGGAAGGGCCATATCCACTCCGACGGAACGGTTCGCACGATCGCGCCCGTCTGAGTTTGATGGCTCTCCGTGTAGGCGAGGCTGACGATCCGGTGCACCGGCAGGTCCACGATCGGATCGAACACAGACTCACGCAAGGTGACCTGTCCGGCGATGCGCTCCTTCAGGCGATCCTCCTGGGTTCGCCGCACCTGGACAAGTGACGGGTCGCTGTCGAACCGGCCTCCTTCGGGATCGAGCAGGAACTTGAAGTAGAAGGCGAATCGCTCGCTGAGCGGCTCTGGAGGAAGCTCCTCCACCACCTTCCCGCGGACCTCGACGATCTCGACCCCGCGGCGGCTCATCGTCCCAACCACCTCGTCACCCTGCCGGCGTATGGAGGCCTCACCGATCTTCTTGGGCTCACCGAAGGTTTCCCGCCCGCCGATGACGGCCGATTCGGTGTTCATGATCATGAGCAGGTCATAGGACCCGACCGTCTCCTCGTAACGGCATTTCACGGCGATGGTGCCGGCTGACAGAGGACTGCCGTCGGGCATGTCCACCTGCGCGAAGTTCACCCGGACGTGCGCTTCGGCAGGTTCCAGAGGTCGGGGCAGGACAGAGGCGACGACGTCGGGATCCGTTTCATAGATGGCCAGTAGGTTTCTGGACCACATCTTCGGACCGTTCGGATCCGAAGTCGTTTCGGGTTCGGCCTGAAGAGCAGCATATCGGGCCATCGAACCGCCTCCCTGTCGTCGAGTCATCCCACCTTAACCACAAGGCTTCTTTCATTTCACTGTATCCCCCTGATCGGAGTTGCCGCTCTCGGTACGAGTCGCCAGGCAGCGACCAAGTGT
>PMLV01000048.1 GCA_003160635.1 Acidimicrobiaceae bacterium
GGTCGACCCCGGCTCAGGTCCCACCTCAGTGGGGCGTATCGGTCATTACGGCACCTTCCCCAATTGACACGCGTCGACCCGGGTGTCCCAGAGCTTCCCCCTCGAGCGGAATCGTTCAACCTGGGCGACGATTACCGGAACGTTGGTCAGCTCAACTTCTCGCCGAGCCTCGGGCGTTTGACCCGCCATGAGCTGACGGATGCGAGCGAGGACTGCTTCTTCCATGGCCAGGATCTCGGTGTAGATGTTTCTCCAGAAGACCGCCTGTTCCAAAGAAGCGGTTGCCGGATCAGCCTCGTCGTCCATGCCGAGAGAATTGTCCCCGCCCCGGGTCGCTGCCACGATATCGGGCCGCTCTGGTCGTGCGTCACCGGAGTTCATGGTCCAGTGATACACCGAACGGCGTAAAAAGTTCAGCAATATCTCGAGTAAGGAACAAGAGCCCGGGCAAACAGCCTCCGTATGGTGATGACCGTGGCGGTAAGAACACCGAAAGAACCAGCCCAAGGTCCCCTCGAGGGAGAGGACATCGAAACCGAGCACTGGGAGGATGCCCGGCATTGGATGAGCATCTATGACGATCTGATTCGATTCAAACTGGGTCTCTTAGAACTGGTCACGCGAGAACTACCGAAACTCCATCCTGTGGCCCAAAATGCCGCCAAAGTGGACGTTACCTTCATCGAGAACCAGATGGCCGGCCGGGTACTACGACCGGCTCGACCTTTGGTACCAGCGGGTCTGGAAACTCCAGGGTCTGTGGCTCGATCCAAACGGTCGGGTACTACGCCACAAAGGAAAAGAGGCGGTACTCACCCATCGAGAGTTCGAGCTCTTGCAGTTCCTCCTCGACGCTACGTCGGGAAAGGGGGTGGAGCCCCTGTAGTCATCTTCCCACTGGGGAAAACCCTGGCCGTCCGCGGGGAATTCTCGTGACCGTCCCTGGGGAACTCTGGTGGCCGCCAGTGGGGAATTCCTAATGGCCGTTGACAGTCGTCGCCATGATCGGTGATCTGAGAGGTCCCTGGCAAGGGTCAAAGGTCGCCGGGGCTAGTCCCCAGAAGTTGCCAGGGGCATATGGTCCTAGTCTGGTTGAGTGCCTAGTGACCGCTCATGATCGCGCCGTGATTTCATGCCTCTGGTGCCGGCTGATCCCATGAGCACTTCAATGAGCGTCGGGATCGTCGCCCCGCCGTGGCTAGCCGTACCACCCCCCGCCTATGGCGGCACCGAGAATATGCTCGACGCCCTGGCCCGGGGCCTCCAGAGGGCAGGCCACGAGGTGCTCTTGTTCACCACGGGCGACGCCACCTGCCCGGTCCCCCGGGCCTGGTGCTATCCGCACGCGCTCGGGGTCGGCACGGGGGGTGCGGCCGACGAGTGTCGTCAAGTCGTCGAGGCTTACGAGGCGCTGCGGGATGTCGACGTCATCCACGACCACACCCTCGTCGGACCGCTCCACGCGTGCGGGTTTCCCGAGCGCCCCGTCGTCACCACCAACCACGGACCCTTCAACGCCATCCTCGCCCCCATCTATCGGGCCGTGGGGGACCGAATCCCGGTCATTGCCATCTCACGCCACCAGGCCTCGACAGCTGAGGAGGGAGTAGTGACGGCGGTCATTCACCATGGCCTCGACGTTGACCGCGTACCCGTTGGGGAGGGGGAAGGCGGCTACGCGCTGTTTCTCGGTCGGATGCACCCGGACAAAGGAGTTGACATTGCCATCGCCGCGGCACAGGCGTCCGGAATGCCGCTTCGCATTGCAGCCAAGATGAGTGAGCCGCACGAGCGCCAGTACTTCGACGCACAGGTTGCCCCGCTGCTCGGGGCGAGCGTCGAGTTCGTGGGCGAGGTTGGCGGTGCCGAGAAGTTCGAACTGCTTGGGGCAGCCACCTGCCTGCTCAACCCGGTCAGGTGGGCCGAACCGTTCGGCTTGGTCATGATTGAGGCGCTGGCCTGTGGTACCCCGGTGGTGACTAGCGACTGTGGAGCGGCCCCCGAGATCGTTGACAACGGGGAGACGGGCTTTCTCTGCCAGAGCGAACGGGTGGACGGCTTGGTGAGCGCACTGCACCGCGTTCCGACACTCGACCGGGCCAGATGCCGGGCCGTGGCGGAACAGCGGTTCTCGGCTGATCGGATGTCGGCCGAGCACATCGAGGTCTACCGTGCCGCCATCGGAGCGTCGGGTCGTCCGAGCTCCGTCGTCCCTACCGACGACGTGGGCCGAGATGCTTCTCCCGATGTGCCCAGCTCAAGCGATCCACTGGTACCGATCGCTCGGGTGCCTTCGGCCGCGTAACCGCTATGACGAATGGCCTGTGGGTGCCGAGAACCCCATCCGAGAACCCCATCCGGGCAGTTCACGCCGCCACCCGATACTCGTGGATAAGACCGCCGAGCTTGTCCGTGCGTCGCAGTCGCGTCGCATCGGGACAACTGAACGGCGAGCGCGCCCTCTCCAAAGCGAGCGGAGCGCGTTGGGCAAGGGAGCGGTGCGGCCAATGCTGGTTGTCGTGCGTGACGAACTCACGAAGAATTACCTCGAGCTGACGACGGTGAACCACGAGCAGTCGGTCAAGACACTCCCGGCATCGCACGGTGCCGACGAACCGCTCGGCGAACGCGTGTGCCCGAGGCGGCCGGGCCGGGGTGCGGATCACCTCGATGCCTTCGGCGCCAAATTCCTCGTCGACGCTCGCCGTGAACTTGGTGTCGCAGTCTCGGATCACGAACTTGACCGGGCGCACTCGCTCAGAAAGGACGACGCTCAGGTTGCGGGCTTGGCGGGTGACCCACTCCCGTGCTGGCTTCGCCGTAATGCCGGTCACGTATACCCTTTGGGTGTCGAGCTCGATGAAGAACAGCACATCGAGACGTTTGAGCACGATGGTGTCGACGGTGAAGAAGTCCGTCGCAAGCGCTGGTGCAGCCTGGGCGCGGAGATTGAGTATCGCCCAGAAGCCTCCGTCTGGCAAGGGAGAATCCGACCCCGGGGTATCGAAGGATCCACGTGGCGGAGCATGATGACCTCGATGGCAAGTTCGTCCCGGTCGTCACGGCGGAGCCGGAGTAACTGGAGAATGCGGACGAACGCCGCGTACAAGAAGGACAGCGCCACGGACGCCTTCCTCGTCTACAGACATTCGACTACGAAAGTCCAGGCAGAGGGCGTGGATGAGGATTTCGGCACCCACAGGGTCGTGTTGTGATGTCCAACTTCGATATGGGGTCCCGTGTGGTCTTGTTTGGTCCTGTAGCGCAGAGTTACGTTGGCAAATCCGTTGACAAGCGATTCGGTCTGGGCGGGATTGAGCTAGGCGTCCGTGTCTGATGCGGTCCGATGATTTACCTTCGAGCTGACTTTGTCCGTGATGTCTGCGACCTTGTTGGTGGCGACATCGATGGCTTCATCGGTGACCTCCTCCTCCATGTCGGATACGTCATCAGCCGCCTGCTTGACCTCAGCGCGTCCCGAAACCTCGCGAATCTTTCCTTCAAGACGCTCGTAGGGCTTTCGCCCGGCCTTGGAACCCAGTACAAAGCCCACTCCAATTCCCACGAGCAACCACAGCTTCTTCATCTCTCGCCTCCGGCTTGAAGTAACGATCTATCCTACTTACCCAGACCTGAAGGGTCCAAAATACTCGTCGCTTGGCCCGTACAAGAGATGCAGTTCGTGGGAGTAGGTCCGGCGGAGTTCGCGCTTTGGGCGAGTTGAGCGCCGATGCTAATGGGACTCCTTTGCCCGATTGAGAAGCCTTTGGGTTGGAGGCGCTGCTGGTTGATGGTGTCCCCGGTGGTGCGATTGACGCTCAGTCAGGCGGCGCGCTCGTATTCGTGGATGATCCCGCCGAGAACATCGTGGCGTACGACGTTCCCGTCAACCACGGGCGGGGATAGGCCTAGGCGGCTCGTTGACAAGCGAGCTAACTACACGGTCCAACCCACCCAGCACCCGAAGAGCTCCGGCACTTTCGGCGAGGTCGAGAGGAGACATACGATTGAGGGATGAACGACGTCCAAGACAGTTACAGGTTGGTGTCGAGCGGATTTGACGCCGTGGTCAAGGCGGTGACCCCCGACAAGTGGGGGGCCCAGTCCCCCTGCGAGCAGTGGACGGCACGCGACGTGGTGGCTCACGTGGTCGAGGGGCATCGGGGCATGATCGCCGAAGTCAGGGGTGGGCAGTCGGAGCCCCTGGGTGCTGACGAGGACCCGAGGCAGGCCTGGGAAAACGCCTCTCGGGCGATCGACGAGATCACCGGAGACCCTGAGGCGGTGGCCAAGGAGATGGACGGGCCGACCGGCAGGATGCCTGTGGGTCAGATCATCGCCCAGTTCGTGAACATGGACGTGCTGGTCCACACCTGGGACCTGGCACGAACGATCGGTGCGGACGAGAGCCTCGATGAGGACACTGTCCGCCGGGCCTATGAGGCTCTCAAGCCGATGGACGCCATGATCCGCCAGCCATACGTATTCGGGCCCAAGTTGGAACCGCCCATGGGTGCGGACGTGCAGACGGAGTTCCTCTACTTCTTGGGCCGGCGGGCCTAGGCAGGGCGGTGGGCCACTAAACCTCGAATCGGCGGTCTGGGGCAGTCCTTCCTAAACGGGTGATTAATGTCTTCGGCGGGCCGAGACTGGCGCTGAGGTGGATCACCACCGGGGAGCGGCCTCGTGGCAACAGCCACCGCATGCCGTGCGCCTGGGCGATTCAATCGACCCGAGGAGCCAGCATGTCAGGTCACTTCGATGCCCAGCTGATGGATGGAGTAGCTCTCTCCCGCAAGATCCTCGGGGGCTGCGAACTGCGGGCGGCGACGTTCGTCGAGCGGGTTGGACGACGGCCGTGCCTGGCGGCCGTCCTCGTCGGACATGATCCCGCGTCCGTCACCTACGTCAAGATGAAGCAGGCACGTTGCGAGCGTGTTGGCGTCGAGTCCGTGTTGGTTGAGTTACCTGAGACGGCGACAACCCAACAGGTGGTTGGCGCCATCGAAGATCTTTCCGCAGACCAGCGCATCGACGGCATTCTCCTCCAGCACCCCGTCCCCGAAGCCATTGACGAACGGGCGGCGTTCGAGGCGATCGCTGCGCACAAAGATGTCGATGGAGAGACGAAGACGTCGTTTGCTTCCATGGCTTTTGGGCTCCCTGGGTTCTCCTCGTGCACACCTGCGGGCATCATGCGGCTCCTTGATGCCTATGACGTTGATCCAGTGGGAAAGCATGCGGTGGTGATCGGTCGGAGCCCGATTCTCGGTAAGCCGATCGGGATGCTGCTTCTGGCCCGAGACGCCACGTTCACCTACTGCCACTCGCGCACGGAGGATGTTGCCGCCATCGTGCGCAGCGCCGACATCGTGGTGGCAGCGGTCGGACGAGCGCACTTTGTCCGAGGTAACTGGATCAAACCAGGGGCGGTGGTCATAGATGCCGGCTACAACGAAGGGAACGTGGGTGACGTGTCCTTTTCCGAGGCTCTGTCGATGGCAAGCCTCATCACACCCGTTCCAGGAGGGGTCGGACCGACCACTATTGCCCTCCTGATCGAGCAGACGATTTCGGCCGCCGAGCAGGCGCAGTCAGTGACCGCCCTCTGACGTCACCGGGCGGCGAACGGAGCTCCCACGAGGCTAAGCGAGAGTGTTCCAAAGGGCCGAGGCTAGGTAATGTCGTCGGTGACCACTCCGACCGGAGTAAGAAGCCCGGTCGCAAGACTAACCCGAAGGCCAACAGACGGTGCTGCCGCTAGCCGTACGTCCGTGTCGTGCGATCGACGGCCTGGAAAACCCAGGGACTTCCATCATCGTGACCTCAGCCCGGTCGGGGACACGGGCAACCGCACCGCAACCGCTATTCGACCAAACAGCGCCCTGCGAACTCTATGTTGAGCAACAGGTGGCTCCAGGGACACCAGCAAGAGGGCGGACCACCCCCCGGCCGCCCTCTTTGCGCGTCTCCGGGGTGGGGCGCGACCCTGGCCCGGCGATTGGCCGGCGCCGGGGTCGTGGTGATGTCGCGTTCGGACAGTGCTTACTCCGGTTGGAATACCGCGATGGTGTTCCCGTCGGGGTCCTTGAACCAAGCCGAACGGCCGATACCGGGCGAGGTGACAATGTGATCGATCGTCTTGAAGGTTTCCGTGTCGTACTCGTCGAACACGACGCCGTTCGCCGCGAGCATCGAGACGTTCTTGTCGATGTCAGTCGACCAGAAGCGCACTTGAGTATGGTCGGCGTGGTTGCCTGCACCCCGGCCGTAGATCAGCAACGACGTGCCGTCGCTACACTCGAAGAGTAGATGGTTCTTGATCGTCTCGGGTGAGAGGGCAAGCCCGACCTTCGTCTCGTAGAAGAGTTGACTCCGCTCCAAGTCAGTCGAGACAAGTACTGCCGAGATCCGATTGTTCGAGAGCATGTGTTCGCTCCCCTTCCTGTTCAAGGTGGCGGTGCCGCTATGGCAACAGCGTGGAGACGTCGATCTCGGTCTCCTGGGGAGGGGTCGCGAATCCGCCCTCGATGCCTGCTTGCATGCGAGGCATGAGGATGCCGTCGCGAAACTGCTCCCAGCTTTGCTTCGACTCATGTACGGCCACGATGGTCCACCCATCCGGCGACGCGCCGGCCGCGTGAAAGATCTGTCCTTCGGGGAGCCCGTTCGCCGGGTGAACTGCCCCGATTGACGCCTCGTAGTTCGCCTTGGTGCCGCCGGGGAAATGGTGGACGACTGCAAATGCCATGGTGGTTCCTCTCTGGATAGTCTTTTCTTCTGAAAGGAACTATACTCGCAGGCATGGCGAAGTCAAGAGCCGAGCACGAGTTCCTCCATCCCGAGGAGTGGGAGTCATGGGGGGCGCTGATGATGCTGCACCGTTTGGTGCTGCAGAACCTCGATGTCGAGCTCCGCAGCGTCCATGGCCTTTCGGTCACGGAGTTCGACGTGCTGATCACGCTGTTCAACGCTCCGGATCAGCGACTTGGCATGTCAGATCTCGGTGATCGTGTGCTGCTCAGCCCAGCTGGAACGACGCATCTCGTGACTCGTCTTGAACGGAACCGCTTGGTTCGTCGAGAGGTCGACCCCACGGACCGGCGCAGATGGTTCACCGTGCTGACCGATGAAGGTGATCGCGCGCTGCAATCCGCCCGGCACACCCATAACGACGTTCTGCGACAGACGCTGTTCGCCACCACAACGCCCGCCGAACGCCGAACGCTGCGCCGCCTCTGGCAGCGCATGTCCGAACAGCTGCCACACCCGCTCAGTCCCAATGAATGACAGTGTGACTGCACGCCCGATCCCTGACGCACGCCAAATCTTTGAGATAGTTGCGAGCCGGGCCAGATGAGGGCGGCCATGACTCGAACGTGATCGATATCCGTCGTTCGGCAATCGCGGGACTTACGACGATCCGCAATTTGCTTCCCGGCAGTTATCCACACACCCATAAGTGCCGACTGGTCGCGCCCCGGACCGGCGAACTGGGCGACGCCGGAACGCCCGTGTTCGTTGAACGTACGGGGGCACTTTCGAGATCTGTGTGAGATGGCTCTGCTCCGGTAACTCTGCTCACACCGTTGAGGGATGATGTACCCATGGAAGGCCAAATCCAGCATGTCTCGATCCACGGTCACGACATGGCGTACCGAATGGAGGGTAGCGGACCCGCGCTGCTGCTTCTCCACGGGATCGCCGGGAGTTCTCGAACCTGGCGGGACGTGATCCCCCGACTGACAGATCGTTTCACCATGATCGCACCGGACCTCATGGGTCACGGTCTGTCCGAAAAGCCTGTCGGGGACTACTCGCTGGGCGCGTTTGCCAGTGGGCTCCGTGATCTTCTCGAAGTCCTCGATATCGACCACGCATCCGTGGTCGGCCAGTCGTTCGGCGGCGGGGTAGCCATGCAACTCGCCTACCAGTATCCTGAGCTGTGCGACCGCCTCGTGCTCGTCGATAGTGGTGGTCTCGGGCGAGAAGTGAACTGGATGCTCCGATTCATGACGCTACCGGGGAGCGAGTACCTGATGCCCGTAATCTTCCCGAGGTTCGTCCGCGACTGGGGAGACAGCCTGTTCCGCTCGATCAACGACCGCGGTATCCGCCTGAGCCGGATCACCGAGATGTGGAGCGCCTACGCTTCGCTCGCCGAGTCGGAGAACCGTCAGGCGTTCGCCCGCACCATCAGAGCCGTCATCGACCCCGGCGGTCAGACGGTGAGTGCGATGGATCGGCTCTACTTGGCTTCCCCGATGCCGACCTTGATCATCTGGGGGGACCGGGACGACATCATCCCAGTGAGCCACGCGCACGCCGCGCACCAGGCCATTCCCGGGAGCCGGCTGGTCATCATCGAGGGTGCGGGCCACTTTCCCCAGATCGAGGCGCCGGAACAATTCATAAGTGCTCTCGTCGACTTCATAAGCTCGACGGAACCCGCTCGTCTCGGCACCGAGGACCGCAGGCGGATGCTCAAAGAGCGATCCGGCCCATCCCGACCGTAGCGAACGAGTAGTCCGAAGGCTGGGATCGGATCCTTCCCCGTCCCGCACTCCCGGTGGTATGGGGATACCTCTCGGGTCCCGCGCAGACCACTTCTGCTGGTTCCTTTCGGCCTGAAAATGAGAATGTGCCGGTGGCCGCGCAGACGCGCTATGGGACGAAGTTCTGAATCGGGGTGATGTCTAACGAGGAACTCATCGACTTGTCAAGGCATCCGGGCACAGTGGCTGTTCCGATGTACTTCAGCTTCGCCACGACGTGGCGACCGCTCGGCAGCACGACTCTGATCGTCAATGGGCCCGGGTTCGCTCCACACCAGTTCCACCATTGGAGGTAGATGTTCGCCGACCGCCTGCCCCTGGGAGGGAGCACAACGGCTTTGGGCGATCGCACGACACCGGGGGTCAAACGAGAGCTGACGCGCTGAATCCTTACGGGGAGGGACTTTCCACTCCGGGTGGAGAGCACGACGGTGACGTAGCCGCGGAGAGAGCACAGGTACGAGTCCCGGTGTTCTTCAACGCAATGCCCCCCATCTGAGCGTTGGTTGAACCTTCCCAGCTGGCGCTGGCCGCCAGGTGACTGGCCATACACGGAGCAGGTGTCGTGGCCCATGAGCCTGTGACCCCGACCCGCACGATGAGTAGCGAGGTCACGGTGACGACTGCAAGTGACAGAGTTACTCGCAAAAGGTGCTTGGCCATCCCCGTCCCTCCAAGGTGCGCGAACGCTACTCCTGGCGTGACCGAATCGGAATTCCCGGATACCTGATGGCCCGCCGCCATGAATTCGCTGCCCCCATAGTGCTGATCAGCCGCGCTCAAGTCCGCTCAACGGGGGCGGGTGAAGGTGATTTCGGCTCGCTACCTCTCCTGGCAGTTCACGTCCACGTTGCCGGTCGTGGCGTTCTCGTTCACCTTGATCGGTATTCCGGACTGCAGGCACAAGCTCTGCCCACCTTCATAGAGTGGGCTGCTCCCGGTGACGAAGTAGCTGCCCACGGGCACCTGAATCAAGAACTGTCCAGCGGCCCCCACCTTGGCTTCATACGACTTCCCGTTCAGCCCGCGTACGGTGACCCTTCCGCCGATTAGTCTTGGCGTTCCCGGCGCAGGTCCGCCAACGGCCTGGAGCCTGCCACTCACGAAACCCGTGAGTGGTGTAGAGGCGCAGCCAGCAAGCGTCAGCACCGCCCCCGCTGCGGAAAGGAACGTAAAGAGGCTTCGTCGCGTGGTTCTCGTAACCCGATTTTCGCACAGGTCATTTGCTGGGCGTGGCCTAGCCCGACAGTGCTCGAGCGGGGCAGGTTACATGGGTGAACTTCGGATGATGAACTCGCTGCTGTCCTCATCTCATCAGAGTCAATTTCGCTACTACCGAGGGCAAGCGGGTCCCGAAGGGGCCCGTGCGGCAGCGGGTCCGAAAGGCCCTGTCCGCCCTCCGAGGCGGCGGCGTAGCCGCCGGCCGACGGCAGGGCGGCTTGAAGTAGAAAACTCCTGAATCCACGATCGTTGTGCTTGGGTTTGTGGGATTCGAGTCTGCGATCTCGACATGAAGAAACAGATGCTCCACGTCAGCCAGACGCTGCTCCCGCTCCACGGTTTTGACACCGTGTCATTCCAACTGCTGACAAGTCCGCCCAAGACGGCGGCCGGTGATCGCAAGATCCGAAACCCGACTGGCTCTGTGATGAGCTCAATACCATGCTGACCAACCGATCCGAACGCAGAGACGCTCCCACGATGCCACCGAGTTCTTGTTCCAGACTCGCCACGGGAACCCAGACAATCGTGACAAGCTCCGGCCGACGTCATCCGACCGGCTCTCCGAGCTGCCGGGTTACCAAAATCATTCCGCACGTACGACTTGCGTCACTCACACGCCTCATTGCTCATCGACCTCGGAGCCAACCTGCTCGCACTGGCTCAACGAATGGGACACAGCGACCCGGTAGTAACGCTACGGGTCTTGGAGAATTGACGCGAATTCTCGGTGAAGGTTCAGTCAATTCCGGCGTCAGCCCTTAGCCTGGAACCACCGAAAAACTCTGGTGATCTGGCGTCCTGAAGTCTGACCATTCGCGGAAAATGCCCCCTGTGTTGGGAAGATGTGACTCGCTGAAGTCCACTCCACCCATCAACAGAAAGGCATCATTCCGGTGCAGAAACTTTCTCACAATCCGACGCGCCTTGGGGTGACCTTCGACGACGACCGGGCGGTCGCCGGGGCGGGACTTGCGCTGGTGGCCACCTTGTCCAAGCGGCTCGGCACCTACGAGCTGGCCAATGAGCTGATCGACCTCGGTGATGTACCCGGTCACGCCACTCCGGGGCGCAAGGTGCTGACCCTGATCCACGCCATGGTGGCCGGGGCCGAGTGCATCGAGGACGCTGACGTCCTTCGTGCGGGGGCGACGGGACGGGTGCTCGGCCACGCCGTGATGGCACCGTCCACCTTGGGCACCTTCTTGCGGGCCTTTCGTTTCGGCCACGACCGCCAACTGGACTCTTTGAGCGAGGCGCTACTCACCGCGGCCTGGTCACTCGGTGCGGGTCCAGGTAACGAGCCGATGACCATCGACATCGACTCGACCATCTGTGAGGTCTACGGCAAGGCGAAAGAAGGCTCGGGCTATGGCTACACCAAGGTGCTCGGCCAGCACCCATTGGTCGCCACTCGAGCCGACACCGGCGAGGTCCTTCACGTGCGGCACCGCCAGGGCTCGGCCCACACCGCACGGGGGGCACAGCGCTTCGTGCGCGAGACGATCGGACGGGTGCGGCGGGCCGGAGCGACCGGTCCCTTGACGCTGCGGGCTGACTCGGGGTTCTACTCCAAGTACGTGGTCAAAGCCTGTCGTGACCACAACGTGCGCTACTCGATCACGGTCAGCCAGAACAAGGGTGTCAAGCCGGCCATCGGTGCCATCGCAGAAGAGAGCTGGGTCCCGATTGACTACACGCTCGGGGGCCAAGCCGAAGTGGCCGAGTGCTCCTATGGCGACGGGCACCGGCTCGTGGTGCGACGCACCCGCCTGACCGGCAAGCAGGCCGAGCTGTTCCCGACTTGGCGCTACCACGCCTTCATCACCGATCGAGAGGGAACGGCGGTCTTCCTCCACGCCGACCACCGTGGCCATGCCGTCGTCGAGCTGGCCATCTGGGATCTCAAAGAGGGAGCAGGACTCTCACACTGCCCCTCGGGTGACTTCAATGCCAACGCGGCCTGGGTTGTGCTCGGCACCATGGCCCACAACATGATCCGATGGTTGTCAATCCTCGGACTGGCCCACGACGGACCCGTGGTCGCCAAGACAATCCGGCGCAAGTTCATCTCTGTTCCTGGACGCCTCACCACACGCTCACGCCGCGCCCAGCTCCACTTACCAACCGAGTGGCCCTGGGCGAGCGAATGGCTGGCCTGTTTTGATCGCCTGCGCGCCCTTTCGCTTCGCACCTGGGTCACGTCCTCAGGGGCGGCCCGCTCAGGCCGAGCTGCCCCCAGTCCCGATCACCGCCGCAGACTCTGCCCAGACACGCCCTGATTGACGGAGTCCTTGAGAATCACCATCGCTGGCGTCACAACATCGGCAAAAGAAGTCACCCCAACGACTCACCGGAGTTATTCGGTGCTTTCAGGCTTAGCTCTCACTCGACATTGCCTGATAAAGCGATGCCTCAGCCTTGCTTCGCTGGCTTTTGGCACGAATTACTTCCTTCTTTGCGGCTTTATCCGCTTGCTTCGTTTCGAGCAGGCGGTGCTCGGCCTCCTCTAGGCTTCCCTTGGTCACTCGTAGGTGACGTTCGGCATCAACGATTTCACTCCTAAGCGCGTCGCATTGCGCTTGGACGTCATTCACCTCTTGCTGCATCCCTTTGACCACATCTTCGGCGCCCTTCACCTTTCGCTCAGCCTCATCCAAGTCGAGTTTGAGCTTTGACCAGTCATCTTCAGGTTGTGGGCGAGCGGTTTTCGATCCCACTGGTCGCGGCCGCCCCTTACTCGCGGGTGAAGCCTGTTTACGTGTATTCGGCTTTTCGGCCGAACCTGGTGCGGAGCTCTGTCGCCGGTCAGTTCTCTTCGACGACTCGGTGATGAGGGGTGCACCCGAGTCCAGCGGCCCGAAACCGGAATAAGTCAGGCCGACGTTCATGCGTCCTGAACGGAGAGCATTCGCAGCGTCGGCACTAGCGACTGCGGCCTCGAGCGTATTTTCGAGTTCGCTTGTGCTGTTCTCGCTGAGTGGGTGGTTCCGCGTGCGGGCCAATCTCCTAGCTTCCGAGACGAGGGCGGCAACCATTTGACGGCGTTGACGCGTCAGGAGGCGCAGTTCGGGCCAATCTCCGGCCCCTTGCGCCTGGCGCATAGAAGTCCCAAGGTCAAACAGGGCTTCGAGTTCGTCCTTGCACTCCCTCGCCAGCTGATTCGCAAGCCAGGCTCCAACTGTCGGACGGCGCAACTGTGCGACGGCGGCAGCTAGCTGATAATTTCCTGCACTTCTTGCAGCGCGCACTTCGGCGGATCGTGAGGAGGTAAAGGCCTCGGGCGACACCCCGTACAGCTTCCCGGCAATAGAGTCGAGATCCATGATCCCTATCTTGCCGGACACGGGTCAGCGAGGGCTCGACCACGGAGTCATTCACTTGGTGCTTCAGGTGGTTCCCCGTCGTCGATCCACCTGAAATGTGCGATAAGAGGGGCGACGATACGCGATCGCATATCGATCGATGAATGTATCGGACTGCCGGATTACAGCGGTACTTGCCATGAATCTCAGTCCCATTCTTGACTACCGCCAGGCTCCCGCTCCGCTAGTTCGCGAAACTCCTCGGGAACCTGGTCCGCACCAGAAAATACGGCAGTGGCGTAGCCAACGGCGGTCCGCCCGAATTTCTCTCGGATAGCGTCGATGGACCGGTCTACTCCCCATCTCCAGGATTCGACCTCGGACACTGGTCGGTTGCCCTTTGACAGCCGCCGGCCGGGAATATCGAGAGGCAGCTCGAGCTGCAATGAATGTTCCGGGCACAAATTGAAGATCGACACGGCCAGAAGGGTGATCTCTCGCTCCCCTTGGTTGTCGGCGATGGCTGACCGGGCTAGTTGCTCGGCCACCTCGGTCAGAGTCAAGGTCGTCGACGTGGCAACGGGCAGGGTGATCGACCGGGTCACTGAACGCAGATGGACGAAACGGACCCTTACGGTCACCGTCCGCCCGGCCAGATTTGCCCTGCGGAGGCGACCGGCCACTCGGTCAGCCAGGTAGCCGAGCGTCTCCCGGATCAGCTCCGGAGTGGCCTGGCGGCGTCCGAGCGCGGCCTGGGCGCCCATGGATTTGGACCGGGCCGGCGTCTGCACCGTGCGCGCGTCGATGTTGGCGGAAAGCGCCACCAGCTTGGCACCGGTCGTCTGGCCGAGCAGCCTCCCCAGGATCGGACTTCCCGTGTCGGCGAGCTGGCCGATGGTACGGATCCCGGCCTCGTGGAAGCGTCGTTCCGTAGTGGGCCCGACGCCCCATATCAGCCCGATGGGAAGGGGGTCGAGGAATGCGCGCTCATCGGCTGGGTCCACCGCCACCAGCCCGTCGGGCTTGGCCACCTGTGACGCCACCTTGGCCAGGTGTTTGGTGCGGGCCACGCCAACCGACAATGGCAGACCGATCTCCACCCGCACCCTTCGGCGGATCGCAGCCGCGATTTCAGTCGGCGCTCCAAAAAGGTGGACGGCGCCTGATACGTCGAGGAACGCCTCGTCTATCGACACCCGCTCGACTCGAGGGGTGAAGTCGTGGAATACCGACACCACCGCGTCGCCAAATTGTTGGTAGCGGCGGAAGTGACCGCCGACGAAGAGGAGGTCGCCGCATAGCTGGCGCGCCCGCCAGCCGGGCATACCGGCGCGGACGCCGTAGGCCCTGGCCTCGTAGGATGCCGCCAGCACCACACTGCCGCCCACAGCGATGGGCCGTTCCCGCAAGGACGGGTCCAATAGTTGCTCGACGGACGCGTAGAAGGCGTCCAGGTCGGCGTGAAGGATCGGGGCCCCGCTCGCTCGCGGCATCACCCTTGAAGACTAGTCGAACGTATGTTCGCTTTCCGACGGGCGACGCCCACCGCCAGATTGCCTAGATCTGACCGCTGCATGCGAGCGCACACCTCGGGTTCGTCGTGAAGACGGGCTCCCGGCCTTGCGGCGTCATTCAGCTCCAGCACGACACGAAAAGGACATGCGACCCCCGTAAATGACGCGAAACTGCGGTCACGAGCGGCATTCAACGAGGACTACGGAGCGATATTCTCCCAGTTCAGCGCGGACAAATGGTCGCTGACCACGTGATCTACAAAATCGTCTGAGTCGGTTCGATTCCCGCCACCTCCACTAAGAGAACACGGCCCCGGCGAGCGGCGTGCAAGGCGCAAGCGCCGAAGTTGAAGGGTGCTACTAACGCAACCGCCGCGGAAACCCGCCCGTGACCCGGTTCGTACGGCGCAGCACATTCCGCCTCACGACCCGCTTGCCACAGCTGGCAGGCCCACCTCGAGCGGCCCCGACGTTGGCGTAGTCCCGGGCGAGGCGTTACAGCTGCGACGTGAGGGACTTACGGCGGATATTTTTTGACGCCAACCGAATCACGGCGTCAGATTCCGCACCCGCCTGACGGCCCGTCGCGCATGCTTGGCCCGGCGTGGGAACCAACGGCAGCGCAGTGGATGGCGGATGCGATAAAGGGTGACGCTACGGGACGACCCATTCACGCTGTGATTTGGAGCCTTGGTGTGGCTCATGATCTTCCCCTTCGAGGACCGCCGACGCAGCCCTTCCCCCCATCATCCTGCCAGGCGTATCCCCTCGGGGACTAGGGCCGAAATCCCTATTCCCAGCCTCACCCATTCTCCACGTATCGTTCGCCCCGGTCGCTTACTTCAACAACCGCCGAAGGAAACCCACTCGTGACCTTGTCGGTACGTCGCAGCACGTTCCGACGGACCACCCGCATCCCCGTAGATGTCAGAAATGCCGCCGGGGTCGATCGTCGGCGGTTGCAGGACCATCACCAATCGATTAGTTCGTTGGCCTGAGCTGTCTTGACAGCCTCCACGAATTGGTTATGGGCTTCGCGCCAAGCCACTTTCGCCATCCCATATTTCCCGATCAGTTCTTCGTCCAGCTCGATCGGGCCGATGTCATATTGCCGGCGACCGAAATGCGCTGGGGGCTCGTTGTCGTAAATGATGGCTTCGCTCGCCGTCGGGTTGTAATAGACCCAGACCCTCACTTCGACTTGCCTTCCGGGCGTCGGGTCGTTTCCGCCGCCACCGCGGGCCACCTCTCCACGGCCTCAGCTACATCCGGTGCACGTTCGGGCACTCCAACAGGCTACGGAAACTGACGGCGCTAGCGGCGGATACCTTGGCCCAGGACCCACATGCCCAAGCCCGGCGACATGTTGCACAAACGTTCCCCTTCTATATGAAGCTGAGGGCTGTGTCTCTCATTTGATCGTGCCCTTCCTGACGTGAGGACATCATTGATGTTCACGCCCAGCATAATTTCGGCTGAAGCGTCGGAGAATGGCTTCGAAGCAGACAGGGAATACCCTCCGTCACTCACCCGGGTCCATCGGACACCGACGTCAAACGTGTCAGCCATCGGGACATTAAGCTCGAGCGTCTCTTCGTGAAGGGCATCTACTCACTGCCTGGGGGAAATCAGCGGGCCAGCCAAAGCTTGAATCGTTCCCGCGCTGAGTCGGGGCATTCGCCATGGGCCGAACGTACACCTGGTCGATACGCTTCGCACCTCATCCTTACGGAAGCCCAAGGGGTGCTAGCACGAAGCGAGCGAGGGCTGCCACCCACCTCGACAGCGCTTGGTAGGCGAAACCAGACTTCAAGGATCAGACGCCAATCGGCACACGTTAGGGGGTACTTAGGAACGTGAGCGGCGTGCTTCGCGTTGCCTGGTACCGCTTCCGAGTCACATTCGGCGGCCGGTGGGGCGGTTACCTGACCGTCGTGCTGGTAGTGGGGATTCTGGGCGGGATGGCCATGGGCGTAGTCGGTGCCGCCCGGCGGACCCAATCGTCGTTCCCTGCGTATCTCGCGAGCACCAACCCTTCGAATCTGAGTGTCTTCACCGGAACGGGGGCGGAGAGTCGGCTTGTCCACCTTCCTGAAGTACGACGAGTCGAAGGTGTTGACGCACTCAACGCACTCCCGCTGGGACCAAACGGAGCGCCCAAGGTCGTTCCATTGGCTAACGAGGTATTCACTGTCGGTAGTGAAGGGCTGTTCTTCAACGAGGATCGGGTCACCGCCATTGAAGGAGGGATGGCTGATCCCAATCGGCCCAACGAGACCGTGGTCACGTCAGAGGCCGCTCAACTTCTCGGGCTGCATGTAGGGCAGACCGTCACTGTCGGCTTCTATACCAACGAACAGACCAGCCTGCCAGGGTTCGGAACAGCAAACGTTCAACCGACCAAGAGGGTCGATCTTCGGATCGTGGGCGTCGTGGTGTCCAACAGTGACGTAGTTCAGGATGATGTTCAGAAATCGATCTCGGCCTTGGTGCTGGTGACCCCGGCCCTCACCAAACACCTGGTTCAATGTTGCAGTACCGGACTATCGGAATTCGGGTTGCAACTCCAACACGGCGACGCAGACGTCAGCACCGTCGAGACGGAGATCGACAGAGCTCTTCCGACAGGTACCGGCTTCTATTTCGTTGACCCATCGGTTATCGAAACAGAAGCCCAACGAGCCATCAAGCCCGAAGCCATCGCTCTCGGCGTGTTCGGGGGCATTTGCGGCCTGGCCGTACTCTTGATCGCCAACCAGATCATCGGGCGCCAACGACGCCATCTCTCTGACGACCTCGGCACATTGCGGGCGCTCGGGGCAAGCCCCTCGGCGCTGTTCGCCGACGGACTGATCGGCGTGGTCGGCGCCATCGTCGTCGGATCATTACTCGCTTGTGCTGTCGCAGTGGCACTCTCGCCGCTCGGGCCCCTTGGCCCGGTACGTCCGGTCGAGCCCTCATCGGGTGTGGCGTTCGACGGGACGGTGCTCAGCCTCGGGATGGTGGTACTCGTGGTAACGCTGAGCGCATTCGCTGTAATCAGCGCCTACCGCACTGCCCGCCACCTATCTGACCCGATTCGACCACGCTCGCATGACCGGCCCTCCGTAGTGGCAGCGACGGTGGCCACGGCAGGGCTCCCTGAATCAGCGGTCATGGGGGTTCGCTTCGCCCTCGAGCCCGGCGATGCCCGGAATTCGGTTCCGGTTCGCTCAGCCATGCTGGGGGCTGTACTCGCGGTGTTGGTGGTAATCGCCACGGTCACCTTTGGTACCAGCTTGAACACCTTAGGGTCCACGCCTGATTAATACGCG
>PMLV01000317.1 GCA_003160635.1 Acidimicrobiaceae bacterium
CGACGCTGCAGGCTTCGCTTCATGCTACGGACCGGCCAGTTGCTCGGCCCCGCTTCGACCCCGGCCTCTCGACCGGACCCGGAGGCTCCACTACCGGGGACCTTGGCGTCTCCCCGGACCGGTCTCTCACCGGCTGGCTGACGAGAACTTGCNNTGGACGCACGTGGATCGAGGCTTAGGCTCTGGCGGCACTGGAGGCCACTTCACCTATCGACGGAGCGTTCCGCTCGGGACGGGTGGCGGCGGCGTTGACTCAGTAGAATAACTCGGCTATGAGGTTGCATCTGCCAGCCGGCGGCCGAATGGTCGGGCCGCAATGCTGACGAGAGAGTCCCTGGGAACGTTCAAGGCCGCTCTATCTGAGGCCCTCCGGACCACGGATCAACACGATCCCTCCCTCCGTGAACGATTCGTTGAACCTACTCCTGGGACGATTGACACACTCCAGACCAGCGTCAACCAACTGCTTACCGGTCGACGAGGCGTAGGAAAGTCGACAACCTTTGCGGTGCTCCAACAGGAGGTCGAGAGCAACGGACGTCGAGTGATCTTCGTTGACGTGGAGAGCCACAAAGGGCGAGCTTACCCCGACGTTGTCATCGACCTGATTTTGGACATGCTCAAAGCACTACTTCCGGTGCGGAGCTTGAAGAGCCGACCACGGTCGATCCGAAAACGTGTCCGACAGCTCGAACTGATCCTGCGTGAGTTGCGTGACGCTGGCCCAGAGGTTACTAGCGAGAATGAGCGCTCCTCTGAGACATCACGCCAACGGGAGATCAGTCTTTCGGCTACCGCGACCAAGCAGTTCCTGTCACTTAGTGGAGGTCTCAGTCGAGGTAGTGCCAAGTCATCGACTTCGCGTTCGACGACCAACTTCACTCGGAGAAAGGAAGACTTCCTGCGCGATCTCGCGGCGCCTCTGGCTTCAACCTTCACGGACGCTGCAGCCCTCTCCCCAAATGGATCGATGCTCGTCGTTCTCGATGACTTCTACATGATTGACCGCCAAAACCAACCGCTCGTGCTCGACCACCTACATGGCATTACGAAACGAGCTCCGGTGTGGCTGAAGATCGCAAGTGTGAAGTCAAGGACTCAGACCTTTGTGAATGGTGACCCACCGTTCGGCATGCAGCCTCCAGGCGATATTCACCCAATGTCACTAGACATCGGACTGGAGAAGTTCCCGTCAGCGAAGTCGTTTCTCGAAGAGGTAGCTCGAGGCATATTGAACCCCAAGGGCTTCGACCTGGCGGAGGTACTCACAGCAACAGCTCGCGAGCGAGCTGTGCTCGTCGCAGGTGGAGCCGTTTGTCGCGACTACTTTGACGTTCTTATCGCAGCAGCCGATATCGCGTGGAACGCCTCCCAGGCAAGCGATCCACCCAAGCTGCAGTTCCGCATCGATGCTGAGAATATCCTCGCCGCTGCGGGAGAACTATTCGATCGTAAGCTAACCGAACTTCGAGCCGATGCAGGTCTCGACGCGCCAGCCCTTGAGGCACGGTTTGAGGATATTCTCAAGTTCGTTCGCGATCGCGACACCTTCTTTCTCTTGGTGCGGAGAGATGAACTTGAACTCGACTGGGGTAAGGAAATACAACAGCTGGAGGATCTCCGGTTCCTTCACCGCATCATGACTACGCGACCCAACACTGGCTCATGGCGGGGCGTCGACACCGTTGTGTACATGGTCGATATTCCTGCCTTGGTCAAGAACCGCATGCGAAAGGCGCCGATAGAGTTTTGGAAGCCAGGAGAGATTGACAAACTGCGTCGGGCGACCTGGATCTACGATTCTGCCTGGGAGTCGATCGGCAAGGCGCAACGCATGAGCGACTTCGTCACCGACGACAGTCAATTGGTGTTTGAGGTCGATGCGCCAGCTTCTACGGAAGCTGAGGTACAAGGAGAAGGCGACTAGATCCCTGGCGGTGTCCGTCGCGTAAGGAGATCCGGCCGCTTCTGCCGAAGCGTCCGCTCTGCCGCCGATACGAGTTCCACACGCGTACAGACCGGAAGGGCGGTTGCGGTGCGTAACAGGGCTCGCTGTCCCCACGGAGCCTGTTCCTCCCATACGAGATCAAGTGCAGGATGACGTCGGCGGCGGCTTCCGGCCCAAGATCCGGAAGGCGCCGAACCGGCGTTCGGTGCGGCCGTCACGACGGCCACGGATTCGCCAAGCCAGCACAGATCGACGGTTACGCGAGCACCGGCCGTGCCGTGAGCGACCCCTCGTCGAACCGTCCCAAAAGCGGAAGGGACTACGGGAACGATCCAGCTCAAATCAACCTCGTGTAAATGGCTGTCCGTAGGGCCTGTCCGCAGAAGTGCCCGGTGACGGGGGACGAAACGAAGCTGATGGGTCCCCTGTTGCCGCACGCGTGGCTTCTATCGAACGTGGCGTCTGGAACCGACCTCTTGGGGATCCTTCAGACTCCGACGATGCTCAGCGTCCGATGCCACGACTCGGGCTCTGCCCGCGTCCTCGGTGATGCTTGGCTTGGTGCGGGAGGTTCTTACTCATCCAGTCAAGAGGGCGGTCTTCGTGTGTGCGCTCACCCGGAGCAAGTTCTTGTGTCGAGTTCGTCTCGCACCGCTCGTGCAGAGCCGCTATTTCAGGCGACAAGGTATCGATGAGCACCTTGGTCATCTCCGTTTCGCCACGGGCGGCGTGCGCATCACCGACCGCTCGAAGCGTTCGCCCCAGCTGGTCGATCAACATGGCCCAAGCGATAGACGAATCTCTGCCCAGTTGGGACTGTGCCACGATCGCCGCCACTCCTCGGAGGTCTCGCACCGCTCCTCGGTCCGGTGCGGGCTCACCCGGTCGGTTCTGTGCAGATCGAGCCAGAGCGTCTGCTGTTGCCGCGAGGGGTCCAGGACTGTTCCCTTCCAGGCGTCTCGACCAGGCGGCAAAGACACCGGCGGCTTCCCGTGCCGCCCCACGCCAGGCGGGGAGATCGGATGCCGGGACGGCTCTCAAGCGTTCCACCGACCTTTCCACTGCCGCTACCGCCCGTCGCCAGTCATCAGGGTGACCACCCAGAGCCTCTCTGCCCGGAGCAACTGTCTTGGTGGCGGTCCATTCGGCCACCGCCGTCTTGCGATCGTCGTTTGAGACCCCCCAGAACTGGCGTAGGTGCGGCAAGGTCAGGTCCTTAGCCAACTTCCCCCCGCCGAACCAGACTGGAGAAGTCCCGTCCGGTGTCTTGAGCGCAACCGAGTAGCCGACCACTGCATCTTTGCCTCCGGCCTCAAAGCGCGCTCGCACGAGCGCCCCGGTCCGCCGGAGCCGGCGGACGAACTCGGCTTCGTCCTTGGAGGCGACCGACGCCTCTCGGACCAGGCGGGCCAGGGTGATCCGTGGAGGCTCGGCCCACTGCCCTCGCGCGGTTCGCTCCAGTTCGACTCGGCTCAGCCCGGGCATCCCTTTGCCCTCCCGCCCGTCGATAACCGTGAGGCCGTAGTCCTTCTCGAGTTCGGCACACACCAGGGAGAGTGTCTTGCGGTCCTGCCAGATGTTCACCTGGCGTCCATCCATGCGGACTAACGACGCCGCAATGTGGAGATGCTGGTTGCCACCTGCGCTGGTTCCGTGCCCCATCGCCACCCAGGCCGCTGGCTGTACGCCTTCGCCTTCGAAGCCCAACGCGGACATGACCCGCTGGGCCATATCGGCCCATTCGTCATCGACGATGAGTCGATCCGCTTTTGGGATCGAGAGCGACACATGCCAGATGTGGCCCCCGGGCGGGTTCGTTGCGAATTGATCGTTCGCCGCATCGATGGCCGCACCCAGGCCGGCGATCTCGGCGGCGCTGAGTGCTCGGCCCTCTTCGATGCCGACGGACAGGCCCGAGCACACCACCCGCTGGTCGGCATGCTCGTTCGCCCTCCCGGGACCGAACAGGTAGCGGATGAGCGTTCGTCCCGACGATCCCTTGGTGATCTTTCCGATCATCGGTCGGCTGCGAACTCCGAAGCGACGGCCTTGGCACATCCCTCGATCACCTCGATCGCCCGATGGACCTCGCCGAGCGCCGCCTCAATGCGGTCAGGGAGAGCGTGATTGGCGTTGGCCCATTTGGTCAACTGGTTCAAGTTGTTCCCGGCCGCCTTGAGCACGACCCGGGCCTGCCCGAGATCCCATTCGACCCGGCGACGATCGGCGGCGTCACTCGCTGAGCGCGACAAGCCCGCCTCTATGAGATAACGAGGCGCCGAGAGACCGCACCCCTCAGCAAGGTGACGTATCTGGCGTTCCTCTTCATTCGTGAGGCGGAGGTTGAGTCGACCCTGCCGGCCTCCCGGAGTCCTTCTCATCCTGACGACGGTCCCCCCACCAGATGTACCAGCAGATTCGTCGCTGGGTGCGGTCATGGGTTCCGTCATTTCGGCCAGCGCAGCGACCCCGAGAAAACCTCGGGGACACAGATCCGGCGGGGCCAACGGCCACGCCCTCGCGAACAGGACACCTGTTCGCCTATCTTGCTCTCTGCTTCATGACGCGCGGCGACCTTCATGATCGTCGCGCTGGCGGGAGAAACAGTGAGCCCTACGGGCTCTCGATCTTTCCCTGGTATTCGATCGGAGTGCGACACGTTCATCGCACCACGGCGGGACCGACAAGGACAACTCGCACCAGTAAGAGCGGGGGATTTTTGCCTCAGCGAGGTGACCGAATGGCTCCCCCACCAGGTAAGACAGGGCGAAGAGACGGCAATCCCGAGGAGGGTCCTTCGCTCTGGCCGCCGTGCGGCGGCAGTCGGTGCGCCCGAAGTTCCTCGCGATGAAGGAGCCGGGGACCGCACCGCCGAGCGGGGCGCGGTCAGTTCATCCGGCGCCGAGCCAGTAATGATGGCAGCTCTGTCGCCACCATGAACCCTCTTCGCGGGAACCATGAACCCTCTGAGCTGGTGTTTTGTCGCTTCGGCCGATCGCTTCGCGTCTTGATCGTGAAGCAGGCTCAGTGAATCCGTTCGTTCATCATGAATCCCACCGGGCCAACCATGAACCCTCTGGCCTGGTGTTTTGCAGGGATGCAAATTTCTGGTTCTTTGCGGATCGTAAATGTCGTGCATGCCTCTCTCCTTCGTCCGGACCGCAATGAGCGGCGTCACGGTCAATGCCTCCACGCGCCTGACGGTCGTTGTGGCGCTTGCCAAGAAGCCGCGTATTCCCTCTCGCACGACAGCGAACAAGGCGACTACGTGCGTCGGCGACTTGTGCCCCTTGTGACCATCGCCGGCACTACGAAAAAGAGGGGGACCCCGAAGGGTCCCCCTCTCGTCGCTCTTGGCTCAGCCATCTTCGGCTGGGGCCTCGGGCTCGTCGGTGCCCGTGGAGCGGTCCAAGAACCGGAACTGGTAGGGCCCGGTGACCAAGTAGTGCTTGGAGTGCTGGGCTCCTTCGGTGTCGGTCCACTGGTCGAGGGCCAGGCGGGCGGTGGCTTCGAAGAGCCGACCCTTGGTGCCGTAGCCGGCGATGAACTCGGCTGTCTTTTCCCAGGATTGGAGGTCGATGAAGACCGTCTTGTCCCGTCCCTGCTCATTGATGGCCACCCTCACGGTGGTGACGGCCTTGCCCTGTCCCGACGTGATCTTCATTTCGGGGTCGGCGGTGAAGCGGCCGGTGATGGTTACGGTGTTCATTTTGTGTTTCCTCTCTTGTGGGTTGGTGTTGGAAAGAGGCGGCTCCGGGGGAAAGGCGGAGCGTCAGGGGTGCCCAAAGGGCCGAGGAGAAGTTCTGGAGGGACCGGTCACGGTCAGCGGGCGCAGTGTCGAAGACAACGCAGCAAGCGCGGCCAGAAGTTGTCCGCAGCCTTGACGCCCGCCGGACCGGTGCATCATCTTGAAGACAGCCGGCCACATGACAGAGCGAGACAGCGAACACCGCGCAAGATCTGTGGCCGAAGGAGCCGGGACCTGTAGTTGATCCGGCCGTCGTCGGTGCAGGGTGTCCGCATTGCATGTAGGTGAGTGCTGGTGACCGTGCGGCGGGACGAGAACGGGCAGCAGCCATCGGCATGGGATACAGAGGGCGTCGCCGACTCCAGAGGGCGCGGAATCCTCGATTCGGCCATGCCCCGATGGTGAGACGATCGCCCGGAAATAGAGCGGCGCGCGGTGAGCTGTAGATCGTGGGTTACTTTGCGCGTCACCGAACAAGGTCCGACAATGAATCGAGGCCGATCCTGCGGTGAAAGCCCTTGCTTGGTTCACTGTGCAGTCCAGCGGATGCCCGAGGGTTGGTCGCCTCTTGCCGACCGTTCGACCAGAGCGATCGGGCGGGCGCGCCGGGTGAGGTCTCACCATAAGAACTGGGTCGCCAAATCCCGCGGCGAGCATCCCATTGCGAGAAATCTCGCTATCGACAACTCAGGGCGCCCACCTCAACTCCTCTGACTCGTCAGTCCGATGGCGCCCGGTCCTGATCTCGAGCTCACCACCCTCGGTGCGAGCAGAGATGCCGACTCGCGAACCAGGTTTTACCGACCGGCCTGTCATTCAGCCCCGCTCGGCTCACCATGAACCCCCCGGAGCGCACCATGAAGGGTTCATGGTTCCAACCATGAACCCCTTGAGCTGGTGTTTCGCCGTGGGCGCTCGCGCTGACAGCCAAAAGCGGAGTTGAGCCAGCGAACCCGGCCTCATTCACCATGAACCCCTTCATGGTGCCAACCATGAACCCCGTGAGCTGGTTCTTTGTCAGTCGTTCCAAACCGTGGCGCTCTGACCTGGTGTTTCCTGAAACGCCAAAGAATTCCTCGATTTGTCTCCACCATGAAGGTTTTCATTACGGTTTTCATGAAGGCCCACCGTCATGGTGGCCGCCATGGACTCCCCCACCATCAGAGGTCTCCGCATCGAATGGCTCGCCCTTGGCACGACGCGGGTGTCGCACACGGCGTGTTGCCGCCTGGCTGCGTGCGAGCCGGTCGTGGCCGATCTCGGCGTTGAAAACCTGGCCGAGTTGGTCAGCGCTCTGTCGCCCTCATCTCTCCGTCTGACTCGCAACGACGCGGCGGGGGTGATCGCCGCCATGGTGAGGGGTGCCCAGATTGATCCGCTCATTCCCCGGGCCATCGTCCAAGCCCTCATCCCCGGGGTGCTCACCCTGTCCCGGCGCATCGACACGGCCAACGGCCCGTGGAGCGATCTCGACTCCTTCTATGCCGACGCCATCTCTGTGCTCTGGGAGCTGACCAGCCGCTGGGCCGGTAGCGACCGCCCCTATGCCGCAGGCGACCTATTAGCCGGGGTGCGCACCCGGCTACGCACCCTGCAAAAGAGCGAATGTCGTCACCGCTCTCGCCAGAGCGGTGACCCTGCTGCCTTGGACCATCTGGCGGCATCG
>PMLV01000287.1 GCA_003160635.1 Acidimicrobiaceae bacterium
GGCCAACTCAGGTGATCACACCCAGCTGCACTCCTCGTTTCGACACCTGGTAGGCGAGGGCTGAGTTGTCGACGTCGAAATACTCGCCGATCTCGTCAAAGAAGCCCTGAGCCAGAGGCTCCTCCAGCAGAGCGAACAATGGCGGTGTCTCAGGCACCATGTAGCCCGATTGGGAGGCGAAGCACACCCCCACTGAACCAGGTCGAAGGAGGGGTTCGGCTGCGCTCAGCACACGGGCCGTGCCAAGTAGGTTGATCTCGAGGACGCGACGCCCGGTCGCCATCGTCCCTGATACGCCGGCGGTGTGGACTAGAGCGCCCACGTCCTCGACGCCAGCAAAGAGCGCGTCGACCTGACCTTGGTCCGTAACATCGCACCCCGCGACTCGAACCGCGGACCCGAGCTCGGCGGCGAGCTTCTCGGCACCCTCAATATTCTGGTCGACGATGAGGAGGGGTCCTTGGCCTGCCAGCTGCCGGGCCACCGCGGCACCCATTCCCGAGGCCGCTCCGATCACAACGTTCGTCATCCGGGATCTCCTTCGCTCGACCTACCTGACCGAGACTTCTCGCCCAGCAAGCTCCTCCAACCAGCTCCATTCGGAGCGTCCGTCTTGGCCTGTCGCCTAAGTGCGGAGACACCGCAGATGGTCGTCGCCCCGTTCTTCGACACGATCCCCCGAAATGCGGACCTACGAGCTTCGCTCCCCCGCCCAGCGGGCGGAAACGCCCTCCGGCAGCGGGACGGCGGCGACATTGAGCGCGAAGGAGATGATCGCGTAGTAACCGCAGATTATCGACAGTTCGACCGTGCCTTCCTCCCCGAACAGCTGGACGCACTCCCCGAAGACGTCGTCGGTGAGCGTCCCGGTCGTCAGGAGTTGGCGTGCTGCCCGGTACGCTGACCGCTCCTCCTCCGAGTCGAACGGCGGCTCCATGCCACATGCGATGGCTTCGAGCACGTCCTCGGTTGTACCAAGCTGGCGGGCGAACAGCGCATGTGCCCACCAGTTGTACTCCCCATTCCAGTGCGCGGTAGCGGTCAGGATCACGAGTTCCTGCAACTTCCGATCGAGCGATGCCTCCGATCGGATGAGTCCACCCAGGGACGATGTGGTGAGCCCGAGGGCCGGGGCGTGGAGCCAGATATCGAGCGGTCCGTGCAGGTAGCCATCAGGAGTAACGGCACCGGCTCCTCTGGACGCAACGAGCGCGTTCCAAATTGGGACCTGCTTCTCGTTCAACTGGTCACGTTTGAGAGACGGGATGCGGCTCAATTGGCGGCGAAATTTGCATCGGCCCGGCTGCTCGCGGGAACTCGCGCCCAGACCTCGCCCGTCGTCGGATTTATCGAGTCGAGAAGGCTGCCTGACTCTGCTGGCCCAAGCTCTCCGCCGATGAGATTCCGATACTCGCGCGATTCCGTCACTGTGTCTCCTTCGGCCTGTCGACCCTGACAGGGCGCCCGCATCGGAACGTACTCTCAGCTCGACAGCCACGCATGGAAGAGGAATGGACAGTCAGTCGCCCTCCAGAAGTAAGTGAGGGAGTCTGAAATTGGACCACCGCACGCCCGTGGCTTGCCGGCGACTACCTCGTCCGTAAGGCGCCGATCGTGCCCGACGAGATCGTCGACGTTCTTCTGAAGGTCGTCCACAATGGCAACCCGTGGGCACACAGGCAGATCATCCCCGCCGCGGCGGCGAGGCCGACCGAGGACACGGGTGCGCACGCCGCCGGTCACGATGAGCTGATCGTCGGGGTGGGCGTCGCCACGACGTGCACTCCGACGGACGAGGCCAACTGTGCATCCTGAAGGAGGCGACCCGGGCCCTGTGTCGGAACCACCATGGATGTCTGACCATCGTACGTGGCCCTACAAAGGGGTGAACCTTCTGATCCAACTACTGGACTCCAGACGCGAGACGTATTAGACAACGTCCAGTAGACAGCGTACAGATGACTGCCTCGCCCACCGAGGAGGAGACCCAAGTCCTATGACGACCGCGGAATCGTCGAGCGCCGGCGACCAGGTGGGGGGCGACCGAGGGCTTGTCGGACAAGTGGCGGTCGTGACGGGCGGGGCGTCCGGGATCGGCCGAGCCACCGTCAGGGCGCTCGCGCGTGAAGGAGCGAAGATAGCGGTCGTCGACCGCGACGGGGATGGCGCCGCGGAGGTCGCGGAGGAGGCGGGGCGGGCGGGTACAGAAGCGCTCCCCTTCACCGTCGATCTAGCCGAGCCGCCGGCAGTCGTCACCCTGGTAGAGACCATCCTGAGTCAGTTCGGGCGCATCGACCTGCTCGTGAATTCCGCCGGCATTAGCGGAGGGCGCCACTCGTCACTCGAGTTCACGGAGGAAACCTTCAACGCGGTGTTCGCGGTCAACGTGCGGGCGGCGTGCTTACTCGTGCGAGAAGTGGGTAACCACATGGTGAAGAGAGGCGGTGGCGGACGGATCGTGAACCTCAGCTCTAGCGCCGCCTTCCGGGCCCAGCAGTCCCCCGCGCTGTACGCCTCCTCGAAGGCGGCCATTTGCGGCTTGACCCGTGCCGCCGCAGCTGACCTCGGTCCCTACGAGATCAACGTGAATGCCGTCGCACCGGGAATGACGAAGACGCCCATGACCGCAGGGATAGGTGACGACGAGGCGTACACAGCGATCGTGAGCTCCGGTCCGCTGGAAAACCTCCTTCACCGGCCGTCCGAGGCGGCGGATGTAGCCGCGGTGATCCTATTCCTCTGTCTCCCGGCCAGCCGGCAGCTGACCGGGCAGGTGTTACACACAAGTGCCGGGTTGGTGATCTAACCATGACGGTAAGCGACCAAGAGATTCGGGGCGCGGACCGCGTACGGGAGGTGTTCGCCCGTGTGCGCAACGCAGATCCGGCAGTCGCTGACTTGTATACCGAGGACGCCATCATCCTGTACGGCCAGAATGGCAGGGCCGTCGGTCGAGAGGAGATACGGGCTTTCTACGTCCGGACCTTCGAAGCGATCTCTCCACAGCCACAGGTGGAGGCAGTCTTGGAGGAACCACCGCGATTCGTGGCGATCGTGGACGTGCCGACCGGGGACGGTCATCACCGGGCGCTCGATCTGTTCGAGTTGGATGGCGACGGTATCCGGCGGCTAGAGATATTTTCCCGGCGCTGACGCCCGTCAGACCGTGAGACTGAACATAGCTCTTAGGGGTCGCACGCCACTGTTATTCAGTAGCCGGATGAATCTAATTTGCGCGCCAACGCCGAGCGAGGACGCCCAAAACGAGAGACAAGAGGGGCAACGCGAATGGATCAGCTCGCGGGCAAGGTTGCGGTAGTCACGGGATCGGCGAGCGGCCTCGGCCGAGGGATGGCTGAGCGTTTCGCACAAGAAGGAATGACGGTGGTGATAGCCGACAACCGGCTTTCCGAAGCGGAACTGGTGGCCGAGCGGATCATCCACAGCGGCGGGAGCGCCGTTCCGATCGAGGTCGATGTCACCAACCGGGACTCGCTGGAGGCGATGGCCGACCGGGTGGATCGAGACCTCGGAGGGGCCAGTGTTCTGGTGAACAACGCTGGCGTCGTCTCCTACAGCCCTGTCCTGACGTCTGAGGAGAAGGGCTGGCGCTGGATCGTTGATGTGAACCTGTTCGGCGTGGTTTACGGTTTGCAGACCTTCCTTCCCCGGATGCTCGACAGCGGACGCGAGTGCCATGTCCTCAACGTGGCGTCCCTCGCCGGCGTCATCGGTGGCGCCGGTACGACGGACAACCGCCTGCATCTTGGCGTCCGCAAGCCTCAGTTCGGCGCCATGTACGGCTACCTGGCTACCAAGCACGCGGTTGTGGCGATTTCGGAGACGTTGGCGGGCGATCTGCGAGACACGCCCATAGGGGTCTCGGTGCTGTGCCCCGCTCACCACGAGCACACGGGCATCTGGGACAACTCGGCCCGGTACCGGCCGGAGAGTTTCGGCGGACCGATGACGAAGGATGAGATCGAGGCGACCGGAGGAAACCTCGAGGAGAAGTCCGCTTCGTCACGGGTGGCCTTCCAGCGCGAGCCATCCGAGTGCGCAGCCAGAGTCGTGCGGGCGATCCGCGAAGGCCACTTCTACATCTTCACCCACCCGGAGACCCGGCCGGCTGTGGAAAGCAGGTTAAGGCAGATACTCAAGGCCTTCGATGACGCCCAGGACTTCAGTGGCTGAGCTGCCTGGGAACCTCGTTTCACAGTGACCATCTCTAAGGATGGAGTCCTCGATTATCCAATCGTCGGAGAGAATGCACTCGACGTCGACCCGATCTATCGCGAACTCCACCAGCAGGGGCCGATCAAGGTACGGATGCCGTTCGGCGAGGTGTGCTGGCTGGCGACCCGGTACGGCGACGTGAGGACAGTTCACATCGACCGTAGATTCAGCAAGGAGCTTGGCCTCCTCCGCGACATTCCCCGTTTGCGGGAAGGGGGCGCACCCAAAGATCCGAACATGCTGGCCAGCATGGACGCGCCGCGGCACACGCGGCTGCGGCCTCTTGCGTCGGGCAGCTTCTCCCCTCCGAGGATCCGCACGATCAGGGGTTGGATCGAGAGGCTGGTGGACGAGCTCCTCGACGCGATGGAAGAAGCCGGTCAGCCGGCCGACTTCTTCTCGTGCGTGTCGTGGAGGTTGCCGAACCTCGCTGTGAGCGGGGTCCTCGGTATTCCTACGGAGGACGTGCCCAAGTTCCGCAGCTTCATTGACAGGATGCTCGCCACGAACGCGAGCACCGAGGAGCGGATCACAGCCCAGCAGAGCCTGCGCGTGTACATCCTCGGGCTGATCGAGGAGCGACGCAGACGCTCCACCGACGACGCTCTCGGCGCCCTGGTCGAAGCACGCGACCAGCAGGATCGCCTCACGGAGGACGAGCTGGTGATGCTCTGCCTCAACCTGTTTCTCGGAGGGTTCGAGACCACGGTCGCCCAGCTCGGATCGACTCTCTATGTCCTGATGGCCGACCGGCGGCTCTGGCAGCAGCTGGTAGACGATCGCGATCTACTGCCCAACGCCCTCGAGGAGCTGTGGAGGTGGATCCCCAGTCACCGCTATGGCATGCCCCTCGTCCGCTGGGCCGCCGAGGACATCGAGTTGAGCGGCGGGGTGATGATCCCCGCCGGGGATCCCATCCTGCCCGAGCGGGTCGCCGGCAACCGGGACGAGTCCGTCTTTCCGCACGGATGGGAGCTGGACTTCCACCGAGACCAGCCGATGCCCCACTTGTCCC